>JAHEZO010000254.1 GCA_023250995.1 Flavobacteriales bacterium
ATTGGGACCATTAACAGAATAAATAAAACTTATTCCGATCTGGAGCAAAAATTTGAACGTGAGCCCTCCTCTAATGAAATTGCCGAAGCGCTCGATTTGCCCGAAAGCGAAGTAAAAGATTCAATAAAAACTGCCAGTCGCCATGTTTCCATGGATGCTCCCCTTGCAAGCTCAGAAGATGAATCAAGAAATATGTACGATTCGCTTGCCGGAGAAGAAAACAGCCTGCCCGACTCGCCTCTAATGGATGAATCTCTTAAAAAGGAAATAGAAAGGGTTGTAAATACACTTACCCCCCGGGAGGCTGAAGTACTACGGTGCTATTTTGGATTAAACGGAAACCCGGTAATGTCACTTGACGAAATTGCGGGCCGGATTGAACTTACCAGAGAACGGGTTCGCCAGATAAGAGAAAAGGCCATCCGAAGATTAAAAAATACTTCCCGGAGCAAAATACTTAAATCCTACCTGGGTTAAAGCTCTTTTTTGTCCCCAACAAAAAATCATTAAATTTGGCTTAAAAACTCGATGAAGCCACTCATTTCTCCCTCATTGCTTTCTGCCGATTTTGCAAATCTCCAAAAAGATATTTTTATGCTAAACAACAGTGTAGCCGATTGGTTCCACATTGATGTTATGGATGGGGTATTTGTACCCAATATCAGCTTTGGATTTCCGGTGATAAAAGCAATAAAAAAACATTCAAAAAAGCCATTGGATGTGCATTTGATGATTTCAAAACCCGAAAAGTTTTTAAAAGAATTTAAAGATGCCGGAGCGGATATTCTTACCATTCACTATGAAGAAAGTACTCATCTTAACCGCACCATTCAGGAAATAAAAAATCTGGGGATGAAAGCAGGAGTGGCCATAAATCCACACACAGGAGTTTATTCTCTGGAAGACATAATTTCCGAAGTTGATTTGGTTTTGGTTATGTCGGTTAATCCGGGTTTTGGCGGCCAGAAATTCATTTCGGGTTCGTATGATAAAATAAGGAAATTGAGAAAATTGATTGAAGTAAAAAAATCAAAAGCTTTGATTGAAGTGGATGGCGGAGTAACGGATGAAAACGCAGCAAGAATAATTTCTTCCGGAGCTGATATTTTGGTTGCCGGGAATTTTATTTTTTCCTCCCCCAATCCCTCAGAAACTATTTCTTCTTTAAAAAATTCAGCAATGGGGCAAAAAGAAAAAGCGATAATTACCTGATGAGAAAAATTTATTTTTTTGCCTCAATTGTCATTGTCATTATTTGTGGCTGCCATACCGAAAACGGACCCTGCGAATATAATTTTACCGAAATACAGGCCAAAGTCGAATCCATTGAACCCTATAAAGATTTTCCGGGCCCTGCCCAACTTTTCCACATCCAGGTTCGTTTTAATGAGAGTGGGCTTGCCGGCCGAACCCAGTTTCTTGAAGACTGGGTTCCAAGGATAAAAGGGAAAACCGATGCTGAATTCATCCGGAGGAACAACATCAATATTAATGATATTTATACCGGAATTGTAAGTGAAATAAAAAATGAATCAAAAACCCGGATGGAGAATTTTATTTCAAAAAACAATTGCGAAAAAGTTTATGTAAGTTTCAACTATTATTTTAAAACTGAATAATAGAATTAGGGTTATTCACAATTTGTTGTTAATTTATTCCAGGTAAAAAAAATTAAATATTTGATTTGTAATTACTTTTGAAATTATTATTTATTTTTTGATCCCCAATGAATGTTAAAGGCAGTTCGCTCATCTTTTTTTCGATTTTATTAACTTCCCATTTGTGTTTGGGTCAGCTTAATTCTGAATTTACCTCTGATAAAACTACCGGATGTGGTACTTTAAGCGTAAATTTTGTTGATCAGTCAACCGGAAGCCCAACCTCATGGTTATGGAATTTTGGAGATGGTACTCCCACTTCTGCCCAAAAAAATCCAGGCCATTTTTACAATACCCCCGGAACCTACACCGTTACCCTAACGGTTACAAATACTGGCGGAAACAACACAGAAACAAAAACTGCTTTTATTAAAGTTTTCCCTTTCCCGGTTGCAGATTTTTCACAGGATGATACTACTGGCTGCATTCCGTTTTCAGTCAACTTTTCCGATAATTCTACTTCATCCTCTTCTGCAATTGTTTCCTGGCTTTGGAATTTCGGAGATGGAAATAACTCAACCTTAAAAAATCCTCAACACACCTATACCGTTCCGGGAACTTATTCGGTCTCTCTTTTTGCTACAGACCAAAATTGCACAGGAACAAAAATAAAATCCGCCTTAGTTAAAGTTTTAGATTCTTTAAGCGCCAATTTTACCCTTAACAGTAATTCTTCCTGCGTGGCCCCTTTTGATGCTGTATTTACAAATACTTCTTCTCCGGGTGCAGGAATTAGTTACCTCTGGGATTTTGGTGATGGAAGTCCCACTTCAGCCTTGCAAAATCCACCCTCCCACACTTATGCCTCGTTCGGAAATTACACCATTACTTTAATTATTAAAAATTCGGCTGCCTGCTCGGATACCGCAAAAAAAACTCTTTCAATTAATCCCTATTCATCCGACTTCACTGCCACAGATTCTTCGGGCTGCGTTGCATTTCAAACTTCCTTTTCCGCAGTAAACACTTCTGCCGTTTCTTTTAACTGGAGTTTTCAGGGAGGATCTCCGGCAAATTCAAATTCGCCCAATCCAACGGTTACTTTCAACTCTGCAGGTTCTTTTGGTATCACTTTAATTACCGCAAATGCACTGGGATGCTCTGACACAACCATTGTAAATGATTTTATTACTGTTTTCCCTCTTCCTGCCGTGAATTTCAGCTCTACTGATTCTTTTGCGTGCAAGGCCCCATTTATTGTTGATTTTACTGGTATTGCTCCTACAGCAGTTTCCTGGTCATGGTCTTTTTCCAATGGAAGCCCTGCCAGTTCAACAAGCCAAAATCCAACAATCACTTATTCGGGAGAAGGAAATAATAATGCAAGTTTAACCGTTCAGGATGCTAACGGATGTTCTAACACCAGCCAGAAAAATAGTTTTATCAATGTGGTATTTCCCGATGCCGATTTCATAGCTTCTCCAATCAGGGGATGCATCCCTCTGACCACCTTTTTTGTGGATTTGAGTACCGCCAACCCTTCTATAAACCAATGGCAATGGGATTTTGGAGACCCCGCTTCGGGTGGTGCAAATACCTCTTCCCTTCAAAGTCCCTCACATATTTATAATGACACGGGAATTTTTGATGTTAAATTAATTATTTCAAACATTGAGGGGTGCTCTGATACGCTACTTTTAGCCGATTATGTAAAAGCCGGGATGGTTCCCACCTCCGATTTCTTTCCAAAGGACTCTTCCGGATGCCATCCCTTTAACTTAACCTTTACAAGTAATTCAAGTCCTTATGTTGATGATTGGTTTTGGTTTCTGGGTGATGGTGGCACCGGCTCGGGTCCGTCACACAACCACACCTATACAGATACCGGATTTTTTGATGTAACCCTTATTGCCCTCCACCATGGCTGCCCCGATACATTAATTGTAAATAATGCAGTTTACGTAAAGCCACCGAAACCAAATTTTACTGCTTCCCAATATCAATTTTGCGAAAAAGATTTACCCTATGATGTTACATTTACTGATGCCTCTCTGGGAGCCCAGGGCTGGCTTTGGAAATACGGGGATGGAACTTCAGATAATATTCAGGCACCTCCACCCCATACCTATCCGGCTCCGGGTTTTTATACCGTTTGGCTTGTTACAGAAAACTTTTCTAATGGTTGCAAAGATTCCATTTCCGTTCAAATTAAAATTTCAAATATTGATGTTGGATTTGGAAGAGATACTTCTGCAGGTTGTCAGCCGCTACCAATTACCTTTTCCGATTCTTCTACGTCAAATTCAACCATAGTTGCTTATAAATGGATGTTTGGGGATGGGACAAACACTTTACCCGGTTCGGGTAACATTACAGGAATTCCAAATACATCAGGAACGTATTCAAACCCCAAACATATTTATCCTGCAGCAGGATTTTTCAATGTTACTTTAATAGTTTTTGACCAGCTGGGTTGTTCAGATACTTTGGTAAAGGATAGTTTAATTGAAGTAAAACCCCTCCCTATTGCCGATTTTACCTCCGATACCACCAATGGTTGTGCTCCCCTTGCCATTGTTTTTACTGATAACAGCCTTTCAAATTCCCCTCTCCAAAATTGGTTCTGGGATTTTGGAGATACGAATACCGATTCAGTAAAAAATCCTGCCGATACCTTTTTTACAAGGGGAAAATATTCTGTTCAGTTAATTGTAAAGGATACTTTTAATTGCATTGATACTGTTTTAAAAAACAATTTCATCAATGTGAGTTTTCCATACCCTGCTTTTAGCATTGTAAACGATACCATATGCAATTTCACCCTTGCCACCTTTACCGATTCGTCTACCGGTTCCCAGTTATCTTACCTTTGGGATTTTGGTGACGGATCTCCCACCGATAATTCAGTTTTGCCCAGTCATACCTATTCGGTAAATTTTGATACCACCCAAATTTTAAATGTTTCTCTAACC
>JAHEZO010000010.1 GCA_023250995.1 Flavobacteriales bacterium
AGTTTTTTTTTTTTCTTTTTTAAGTCTCCTGTCTCCTAACTCCCGACTCCGGACTTCCAACTCCCAACTCCCAACTCCCAACTTCTGACTCCCAACTTCCGACTTCCGACTCCCGACTCCCGACTTCCGTCTTCCCTCCCCCCATTAAAAATACATTTTGAGTTATCAATTAATTTTACTTACTTTTGTGCCTCTTTTCAAAAAACCAACCTCCAACTAAAATATGAAAAAATACAGAGTTTTGTTTGTTTCTCAGGAAATTTCCCCTTATTTGCCTGAAAGTGAGATGTCGCTGATTGGCCGCAATCTTCCACAGGGAATCCAGGAAAAAGAAAAGGAAATCCGCACCTTTATGCCCCGTTACGGATCAGTAAATGAGAGAAGGCACCAACTTCACGAAGTGATCCGCCTCAGCGGGATGAATCTTATTATTGATGATACCGATCATCCGCTTATTATTAAGGTGGCCTCCATTCAGCCCGCAAGGATGCAGGTTTATTTTATTGACAATGAAGAATATTTTCAAAGAAAAGCCTCCTTTACCGAACCCCTCACCGGAAAGGCCTTTCCTGATAATGATGAAAGATCAATCTTTTTTTGCAGAGGCGTAATTGAAACAGTTAAAAAGCTTGGGTGGTCGCCTGATATTATTCATTGCCATGGATGGTGTACCGCACCCATGGGATTATACCTGAAAAAAGCTTTTTCCGATAATCCTCTTTTTTCTGAATCAAAAGTAATTTATTCGGTTTATAATGATGATTTCAAGGGATCATTGAATAAGAATTTTTCGAATAAACTTATTTATGATGGTATAACAGAAAAGGATGTAAAAACTGTTCTTGACCCAAACTTTATCAATATTACAAAACTCGGTATCCAGTATGCCGATGGAGTTATTGCCGGAAGCAAATCAATTAACCCCGAAATTCAGAGTCTTTTAAAAAGGGTTAACAAACCTTTCCTCGGGCATCAGTCACCTGAAAGTTTAATCAGTGCCTACTCCGATTTTTATGAGGAGGTTTTGGAAGAGGATTCGGTGTATGCCGAATAAAAAAACATCAAAATATAAAATTTAAGGTTCAGAGTTAAATGTTTAAAGCTCATAGTTTTTTGGGACTTTGGACGTCCGGTTTTGTTTTTTGCATTGTTTGTTTTTCTCTCTTTTTCAGTTGCAGGGATTCAGAAATAACTACTCCCGGAGTTTTGCCCGATTCTGAGAAACTGGGTTTGCTGAATACCGATACGTCCTCCCTTATTGCCTATTCCCTCCCGGATGATTCCATCCGAACGGACGAAACCTCTTTAAACCTTTTAGGAATATACAATGACCCTGTTTTTGGCGTTGCGGAAGCTTCTATTAATTTTCAGCTGCGACTTTCAATTGAAAACTTTTCCTTTGGGAACCCATCTGATTTAACCATTGATTCGGTTGTTTTGTCATTGGCTTATTATTCAATTTATGGGGATACATCTCCTCAGAGTTTTAAGGTTTTTGAACTAAATGAAGATTTAGCGAAGGACAAAAATTATTATTCCACGAATTCCTTTTTAACCAAAACTCCTGAATTAGGGAGTGCCATTAATGTAGTACCACGTATTTTCGATAGTGTTTTGGTTGGAGGAGTAAATCAGGGCCCTCAAATGCGCATCTCGTTAAGCAATTCAATAGGATCATTTTTATTAAATACAGTTCAAACAAGCCAAACCAATAGTGCATTTTTAAATGTTTTTAAAGGTTTGCAAATTAAACCCCAATTTTCTTCTGCTCCTCCGTTAGGAACCGGTGCTATTTTGTATTTGAATCTGCAAAGCAAATATACCAGACTGACTGTTTTTTATAAGGATACAGCAGAAAAATCGTATGAATTCCTGATAAACAATGATTGTGCAAGAACAACCGGGTTTAGCTTTAACCGGAGCGGAACTTCAATATTTTACAATGATTCGGTAAATGGGGATAATTTGTTATTTATTCAATCCATGTCGGGAGTGAAAACAAAAATAAAAATTCCTTTTCTTGGCAAATTTGTAGAAAACGGGAGAGTAGCGGTAAACAAAGCTGAAATAATTTTTAACCTCGAAGACAATTCGGAATTACCATACCCGCCTCATTTTAACCTTTACCTTTCGTCTATAGATTCTTCCGGATTACCGGGGTTTCTTTTGGACCAGTTTGAGGGGGCCGATCATTATGGAGGAGATTATAATGCCACATCAAAACAATATGTTTTTAATGTAACCCGTCATATTCAATACTTGTTAACAAATTATTATGAGGGCAAAAATCTTAATTTCGGAATGTATTTGATGGCCGGAGGAAAAAGCGTTAATGCAAACCGGACCATTCTGAAAGGAAACAAAAACACAAACCCTTTAAAATTTAAAATTTCTTATACACCTTTGTAAAAACAAAAGGTTTAATAATTTATAAATTTTTATGTGTGGAATTGTAGCATATTTAGGGGACAGGGATGCATATCCTGTATTAATCAAAGGGTTGCACCGTCTTGAATACAGAGGGTACGACAGTGCCGGGGTTGCTCTATTAAATGGGGAAATAAACCTCTATAAATGTAAGGGAAAGGTATCCGACTTAGAAGAACATATTAAGGGCTTAAATAACTCAGGGAATGGAAAAAATATTGGAAGTGCTAATACCTCCGGGACCCTGGGAATGGGGCATACCCGCTGGGCTACCCATGGCCTCCCGAATGATGTTAATGCCCACCCACATTTTTCGGGGTCGGATAGTTTGGTCATTATTCATAATGGAATTATTGAAAATTATTCTACTCTTAGAAAAGGACTTGAAAAACGCGGTTTTAAATTCAGAAGTGAAACCGATACAGAAGTCCTTGTAAATTTAATTGAAGATATCCAGCAAAATGAAAAAGTGAATTTGCCGGAGGCAGTTAGGATTGCTTTAAATGAAGTGGTGGGAGCCTATGCCATTGTAATTATTTCAAAAAATGAACCTGATTTGCTAATTGCTGCGAAAAAGGGAAGTCCATTGGTTATTGGAATAGGAGAGGGGGAATATTTTCTTGCTTCTGATGCCACCCCTATAGTGGAGTATACCAAAAACGTAGTTTACCTCAAGGATGAAGAAATTGCCATCATCCATAGGAAAAAAGAATTGAAAATAATTAACATTAAAAACCAAAAGCAAACCCCGTATATTCATGAGCTTGAAATGGAATTGGAAGAGCTGGAGAAGGGTGGATATCCGCATTTTATGCTCAAGGAAATTTATGAACAACCAAGGTCTATTCGCGATAGCATGAGAGGCCGGCTGGCATGGAACAAAAAAAGTGTAATCCTTGGTGGTATTAGGAATCATGAACAAAAACTGGTGGATGCCAAAAGGATAATAATTATTGCTTGTGGTACTTCCTGGCATGCCGGACTTGTGGGAGAATATCTTTTTGAAGAACTTGCAAGAATTCCTGTTGAAGTGGAATATGCCTCTGAATTCAGATACCGCAACCCGGTTATTTATGAGGATGATGTGGTAATTGCCATTTCTCAATCGGGCGAAACGGCCGATACACTTGCCGCAATAGAATTGGCAAAATCAAAAGGGGCCACTATTATTGGTATCTGCAATGTGGTTGGATCATCCATTCCCCGAACCACCCATGCGGGTTCCTACACACATGCCGGCCCCGAAATTGGAGTGGCTTCAACTAAAGCTTTTACCGCCCAGGTAACCTTACTTACCCTAATGGCTCTGAGCCTGGCACAAAAAAGAAAAACAATAGATCAATCCCGGTTAGAAAAAATAATTTCCGAACTCGATAAAATTCCAGAAAAAGTGCAAGAGGTTTTGGAAACAAACGATAAAATTAAAACCATTGCAAAAAAATTTAAAAACGCCAGAAATTTTTTATATCTGGGGAGAGGATATAGTTTCCCTGTGGCACTGGAAGGAGCCTTAAAGTTGAAAGAGATTTCATATATACATGCCGAGGGGTATCCTGCCGCGGAGATGAAGCACGGGCCTATTGCACTTATTGATGAAGAAATGCCTGTGGTAATCATTGCCCCAAAGGGCGGCTCGTATGAAAAAGTAGTAAGTAATATTCAGGAGGTAAAAGCCCGTAAAGGAATCATCATTGCCGTTGTTACCCGGGGAGATCAATTGGTAAAAGAAATGGCCGATTATATTATTGAAATTCCCGAAACCGAAGATATTTTAATGCCTCTGGTTTCTTCAATACCCCTTCAACTTCTTTCTTACCACATAGCAGTGATGCGAGGTTGCAATGTGGATCAGCCACGCAACCTGGCAAAGAGTGTAACTGTAGAATGAGCAAATTTTCCAACCCCATTTCAGATTTTTATTTTTCCATAATAAAGTTGGATTATAGGAAAAATTAAGCCCCAATCATTTCCCCACACAATGTTTCCGTTTTCAATTTTCAATTTTTTAAAATTTATTTTATTTTTATATTTATTAAAAGCCGGGTGACTTCTATTATTTAAAAACTTTCCAAAATCAATTATCCTTTTTTTTTATCGTTAAAAATCAGACGAACTTTGAAATCTTTTAAATAGTGGGCCTCTGAAATATTAATTTCTTTCATAATCAAATTCAATTTTGTTTTCAAATTCTCCAGACTGAGCGTGGACATGAACCGGTTCGTGCTCATTAAAGAAAAAAATGATTCCAAAATATTCATAAATTTTTGGCATATTCTAAATTATTATCCGAAAATATAAAATTTTTGCCGAGTTAAAATTACCCCATGCGAATTTAATTCTTCAAACTTCCGAATCCCGACTTCCGACTCCCTTCTTCTGACTCCCTTCTTCTGACTCCCATCTTCATACTTCCAACTCCCGACTTCCGACTTTTTCTTAAATAATCATCCCCGCCCCAACCGTTTCATTCGTACCTTCCTCAATAAAAATAACGGAGCCCGTAATTCTGTTTTTAGAATAGCTGTCGAAAAAGAGTGGAACGGTGGTCCTTATTTTAATTCTTCCAATATCATTCATCCCAATGCTTTTATCATCCGGCATGCGGTGCATCGAATTGATGTCCATTTTATAAATTATTTCTTTAATTAAGCAACGGGATTCCCTTGTGGTATGTTTTAATAAATATTTGCCATTTATCTGGAGGGGCCTTTGATTAAACCAGCAAACCATCAAATCAATTTCCTGTGAAACCTGAGGTAAATTACTTTCTCTCACTATCATGTCACCTCTTGAAATGTCAATTTCATCTTCAAGGGTTAATGTAACACTCATTGGTGGAAATGCTTCATTGAGTGAACCGCTCATAGTATCAATGGACTTTATTTTAGAAGATAGCCCATTTGGGAAAACAGTCACTTTGTCTCCTTTCCTGAAAATTCCACCAGCTATCCTACCTCCAAAGCCCCGGTAATCGTGGTATTCCGTTCTCATGGGTCGAATAACATTTTGAACGGGGAAACGTGCGTCAATATGATTCAGGTCACCCGAAATATGAATGTGCTCCAGTAAATACATCAATGTGGGCCCTTGGTACCAGTTCATATTTTTCGATCGGTCAACCACATTATCTCCCAGGAGTGCCGAAATAGGAATGAACCTGATATCCACTGTTTCCAATTTTGCCGCAAAGGCCTCAAAATCCTTTTGAATTTTATCAAATATTTCTTCTTTGTATTCTACCAGATCCATTTTGTTAATGCAAACTACTATATGCGGAATTTTTAAAAGGGAGGCAATAAACGCATGACGCATCGTTTGTTCAATAACTCCTTTTCTTGCATCAATTAAAACAATGGCAAGGTTTGCCGTGGATGCCCCGGTTACCATATTTCGGGTATATTGAATATGTCCGGGTGTATCTGCAATAATAAATTTACGTTTAGGTGTTGCAAAATAACGGTAGGCCACATCAATTGTAATTCCCTGTTCGCGTTCTGCTCTCAGTCCGTCTGTTAGCAAAGCCAAGTTAACATATTCTTCACCTCGCTTTTCACTCGATGATTTTATGGCCTCGTATTGATCGTCAAAAATGGATTTGGAGTCGTAGAGCAGCCTTCCGATTAGAGTGCTTTTTCCGTCATCCACACTTCCTGCCGTTGTAAAACGCAAAAGCTCCATGTTCAGGTAGCCGGATAAATCGGTGGTTTCTTCTTTTAAAATCTTTTCCATAAAATTTTTAAACAGTTTATTTTTTTTTGGAGCGAACATTTTCTTCTCCGTAGCCTGCCGGCCACCCGCTTTCCGCTTTCCTTGCTAAATGGCACTACAAGCTCCAATCGGGGCTACTTTAATTTCTCCTGTTTTGCATAGTGAGTTTCAACAAATAAAAGTTCAAAAAAATGCCAACCTTCTCGGTAAGGACTTCTTCTGAAAAATCTATAATTCCGATGAAAAAAGACTTACTTTTTCTCCCCACCTCTAACTTCTAACTTCCGCTTCCGACTTCCGACTTCTAACTTCCGTCTTCCGTCTTCCGACCTCCTAAAAATACCCCTCCTTCTTCCTGTCTTCCATTGCCGCTTCACTTCTTCTGTCATCAATCCTGCTTCCGCGTTCGGTAACTCTTGTGGCAGCCACTTCCTGAATTATTTCTACCAGTGAATTTGCTTTCGATAAAACCGCACCGGTGCAGCTTATATCACCTATGGTTCGAAATCGCACCTCCATTATTTCAGGTTTTTCTGAGGGTTTTAGGGGAATTACATTTTCATGGGCATAAATAACACCATCCCTTACAAAACATTCCCTTTTGTGGGTGAAATAAAGTGATGGCATTTCAATTTTTTCTTTCAGAATATATTGCCAAACATCCATTTCCGTCCAGTTGCTTATCGGGAAAACACGGAAATGTTCCCCAATGTTTTTTTTGCCGTTAAAAATATTCCACAACTCAGGCCTCTGGTTTTTAGGATCCCATTGGCCGAATTCATCTCTATGCGAAAAAAAACGTTCCTTCGCCCTGGCTTTTTCTTCATCCCTGCGGGCGCCCCCCATGCAAGCATCAAATTTATATTTTTCAATGGTATCAAGAAGGGTAACCGTTTGCAAAACATTCCTGCTTGCATTAAACCCTTTTTCTTCAATGGCCCTGCCGGCATCAATGCTTTCCTGCACAGACCCGACAATTAAATTTGCACCATATTTTTTGGCCATTTCATCTCTAAAATCCAGTGTTTCACGGAAGTTGTGGCCTGTATCAATATGAACAATTGGGAAAGGGATTTTGGCAGGGAAAAATGCCTTCAAGGCCAAATGAAAACAAACAATGCTGTCCTTTCCTCCTGAAAATAACAGGGCCGGTTTTTCAAACTGAGAGGCCACTTCGCGGATTACATAAATGCTTTCACTTTCTAATTCTTCAAGGTGGGTAAGGGAATAATTTTTCATTTCTAATTAAATTAATTCTTTTAAAATTTTTTCAACGCAATTATTAATGCTATTTGATTCTGTTTTTACCTCTATCCTTGGTTTCACCGGTGGTTCAAAAGGCATTTGAATTCCTGTGAAATCTTTTATCTTACCGCTTCGGGCAAGGGCGTAAAGGCCTTTCACATCCCGTTTCTCACAAATTTCAATCGGGGTGTTAACATAGATCTCAAAAAAATCTTTTCCCCCGATAATCTTTTTTGCCATTGCCCTAATTGCCCTTGTTGGACTCACAAAACAACAAATAGTGATGATGCCGCAATTTAAAAAAAGCTTTGCTACCTCGGCAATTCTTCTTATGTTCTCCATTCTGTCTTCCTCTGAGAAACCGAGGTTTTGATTTATTCCGGCCCTAATGTTATCCCCATCTAAAATCTGGGTAAGATAGCCTTGTTTTGCAAGTTTTTTTTCCAAAGCGATTGCAATGGTAGTCTTGCCCGATCCACTTAACCCGGTAAACCATATTACCCTTCCCTTTTGTTTAAGAAACTTTTCTTTGTCTTTGCGCAAAAGAATTTTCTCAGATGGGAAAATATTTTGGTTCTTTGTTTTCAAGGTCGGCAAAGGTAACAAACCACAAATTATTTATACTTTTGAATAGAAATTTTTTTTTCCAATGAAAAACAACAAAACAGCAGCAAAAAATATTCCCGATTTTCATTTAACCCCAAATATTGACCAGGTGGGAATTGAAGAGAGAACTTCCAGATTTCAAAAAAGAAGCATAAAGGGAGGAGCTAAAACAGAGGGTTTGAAAATGGTATTAAACATGATTGACCTAACTACCCTTGAAGGTAAAGATACCGTTCAAAAAGTAAGGCAGATGTGCTATAAAGCATTGCATTTGCACGATTCTTTTCCCGGATTGCCAACGGTGGCGGCTGTTTGCGTTTACCCATCTATGGTAAAAGTGGCAAAGGATGAAGTTTCGGGAAGTGGTGTTAAGGTTGCCTCCGTGGCCACTGCCTTTCCCAGCGGACAGTCAACACAGGAAATTAAAATTGCCGATACAAAATTTGCAGTTAGCGAAGGTGCCGATGAAATTGACATGGTGATATCGAGAGGCAGGTTTCATTCGGGTGATTACAATTTTGTTTTTGATGAAATTGCCTCAATTAAAGAAGCCTGTGGGTCAGCCCGGCTAAAGGTAATTCTTGAAACAGGTGAACTTGGAACCCTTGATAATGTTAGAAAAGCCAGCGATATTGCCATGTATGCCGGAGCCGATTTCATTAAAACCTCTACCGGAAAAATTCAGCCGGCAGCAACTATGCCGTTTACCTTGGTAATGCTCGAGGCAATAAGAGATTATTATTATAAAACCGGAAAAATGATTGGGATGAAACCTGCCGGTGGCATATCAAAATCAAAACTCGCCTTGCATTATCTGGTAATGTTGAATGAAACCCTCGGTGCGGCATGGATGACCAACGAATGGTTTCGTTTTGGGGCAAGTTCCCTCGCAAATGATGTTTTGATGCAAATTGTAAAAGATAAAACGGGGGTATATCAGAGTATGGATTACTTTTCGAAGGATTAATTTACCCTGACTGGGTTTCTCACCCTGTCAGGGTTTTAAATTAATTAATAATTATGATTACAAAAACAACAGTACCGCTGGAAGAAGGAAATTATTACCATATTTACAACCATGCCAACGGAAATGATAAAGTTTTCTTTTCCGAGGAAAATTACCGATTTTTTCTTGTTAAATACCAGGAATATATTTCACCAATGGCCGATACTTTTGCCTATTGCTTAATGCCAAATCATTTTCATTTTTTAGTAAAAATTAAAGAAGAAGTAGATTTATTTACTTGGTTAAAAGCAAATGGAAAAATTTCAGAGGTCCCCCAAACCCTGTCAGGGTTTGGAAATACAGACCCTTTTTCCCTTCTTATTAGCCGCCAATTTTCGCATTTTTTTAATTCGTATGCCCAGGCAATTAATAAACAAGAAAATCGAATAGGAAGTTTGTTTGCAAGGCCATTCAAACGGAAAAAAATTACCTCTGAAAAACAGTTGCGTTATACCTTAATTTATATCCACAATAATCCAATTAATCATGGTTTTGTTGTTAATGTTGAGAATTGGATTCATTCTTCTTTTCATACTTTTTTAGGGGAAAGGCCGACCATGCTTAAACGCAATGAGGCTATCGAATGGTTTGGTAACAAAGAAAATTTTCTGTTTTACCATAAATATTATTCTGAAGTATTGATTGACGAAAATGAAATAAGTTAAATATTGATGAATTAAAAATATAATAAAAAATGACCAAAACCATTAACCCTCTTGCATTCAACGCTGCATTTAAATATGCTCCAGCTCCCGAAAGCAAAACCCATATTCAGCTTAAGCCACGGTATGATTTATTTATCAACGGGAAATTTACAGCTCCTTCGTCTGGAAAGCATTTTGATTCTATCAATCCTGCAAACGAGCTTAAAATTGCAGAAATTGCGGAGGCAAATGAGAAAGATGTGGATATGGCCGTGAAAGCCGCAAAAACAGCCTACGAAAAAGTTTGGAGTAAAATGGCTCCAAAAGAGCGGGGAAAATATCTTTTCCGCATTGCCCGCATGATTCAAGAGCAGGCCCGCGAGTTAGCGGTAATTGAAAGTTTAGACGGAGGAAAACCCATCAGGGAATCCAGGGATATAGATATTCCGCTGGTGGCTGCTCATTTCTTTTATTATGCCGGATGGGCGGATAAACTGGATTACGCTTATCCCAATAAAAAACCGGTTTCTCTTGGTGTGGCAGGGCAGATTATTCCTTGGAATTTTCCTCTGTTGATGGCTGCCTGGAAAATTGCCCCCGCCCTTGCCTGTGGGAATACCGTGGTTTTAAAGCCTGCCGAAACAACTTCGCTAACTGCCCTTAAACTTGCCGAGATAATTCAGGAATCGGGTCTTCCGGAAGGGGTGGTTAATATCGTTACCGGATTTGGAAATACCGGGGCTGCAATTGTAAACCATCCCGGTATTAATAAAATTGCATTTACCGGAAGCACTGACGTTGGAAAAATAATTCAGAAATCTATTGCCGGAACAAACAAAAAATGCACCCTGGAACTTGGTGGAAAAGCCGCCAACATTATTTTTGAAGATGCCCCCATTGATCAGGCCGTGGAAGGAATTATCAATGGTATTTATTTTAACCAGGGGCATGTATGTTGTGCGGGCTCACGCTTGTTTGTTCAGGAATCAGTTTATGATATGGTTATTAGAATACTTAAGGACAGGATGGAAACACTTATTGTTGGTGATCCAATGGATAAAAATACCGACATAGGAGCCATAAATTCTAAAAACCAGTTGGATACTATTCGAAAATATATTAAATATGGAAAGGAAGATGGAGCTGAAATGTTTCAACCTTCTTGTGAGGTGCCTAATAAAGGATTTTGGTGCAGGCCAACTTTATTCATGAATGCCTCGCAATCTCACCGCATAGTACAGGAGGAAATTTTCGGCCCGGTGCTGGCAGTGCAAACATTCAGAACCGTGGACGAGGTTATTGAAAAAGCCAATAATACACCCTTTGGCCTTTCTGCCGGAGTGTGGACCGATAAGGGATCCAAAATTTTTAATCTCACAAGTAAATTAAGGGCTGGGGTAATCTGGGCAAACACCTACAATAAATTTGACCCCACTTCGCCTTTTGGCGGATATAAGGAAAGCGGTTTCGGAAGGGAGGGAGGATTGCATGGGTTGGGGGCGTATTTGAATTTTAATTAAAAAATAAATAATCATTTTTCCAATGAAAACAATTACCAAAGCAACCGAGGTAGTAATTGCCAGCTCCCAAAACGGGGAGGAAAAACCAAACAGATTGAAGGTTATAAAAACCTATAAGATTTATGTTGGAGGAAAATTCCCCCGGACAGAATCGGGGCGGTATTATACCCCGAAAAATTCAGAAGGGCATTCACTTGGAAATATTTGCCTTTGCTCCAGAAAAGATTTTAGGGATGCCGTGGTAGCAGCTCGTTCTGCCTTTGCCGGATGGTCGGGTACTGCCCCATTTACACGGAGTCAGATTCTTTATCGAATGGCAGAAATGCTGGAGGGCCGGAAAGCTCAATTTATTGAAGAACTTCAAAGGCAGGGAAGCTCATTGAAAGAAGCAAATTACGAAGTAGAAATATCAATTGACCGGCTCATTTATTATGCAGGCTGGTGCGATAAATACCAACAGATTTTTTCATCGGTAAACCCTGTGGCTTCTTCACATTTTAATTTTTCTGTTTGCGAGCCAACAGGGGTTGTATCCATCCTTGCCCCCGAAGAAAATTCTCTTATCGGTTTAGTTTCTGTAATTGCCCCGGCCATTGCCGGAGGAAATACCTGTGTTGTTCTAGCCTCCGAAAACAAACCTTTGTGTGCGGTTACATTTGCCGAAGTGCTAAACACTTCTGATGTTCCGGGTGGGGTTGTTAATATTCTCACAGGAAAAAAATCTGAATTGCACGAACAGTTTTCCTCTCACATGGATGTGAATGCCATTGTATATTGCGGGATAGAGGAAGAAGTAATAAAAAGTATTCAAATAAAATCAGCCAATAATGTAAAGCGTGCCCTTATCCGCAAAAACATTAACTGGCTTAATGATTCGGCACAATCTCCCTACTTTATTTTAGATACTCAGGAAGTAAAAACCACCTGGCACCCGGTTGAAAATATTGGAGGTGGGGGAGGGGGGTACTAAATTTTGTTTTCTTTAAGGGGATGGTTTATCCCATTCTTTAAAAGGTATAAGGCCCAAATTCCAAATTTCAAGCCCCAAGACATTCGCAACAAACTCTACTTTCAATTTTGGACTTTGAGCTTGGTATTTGAAATTTTTCAAATACGACAATGTGCCCCGTTTTCATTATTAAAAAGATTTACCTGCTTGCAAATTTTATTATTTTCTCTATGAAAAAGTTTTCTTCCTTTTTAAATTTAATAAAATATATTCCATCAGGAAACGCGGATAAATCAATGGTTTCCACTTGGCTTTGAATTTTTGCTGAGAGGATGGTTTCACCAAAAAGGTTTTTCACTTCCATTATTTCAACATATTCAGAAATATTTTGAATGGTGAATTTTCCATTTTGGGATGGGTTTGGAAGAATAAGAATTTTTTCGTTTCCCTTTATGAATTTTGCTCCAAGGGTTAAGATGGTTACAGAATCAATAATGGAACAACCGGTAGCATCAGTAACGGTAAAAAAATAAGTTCCCTCACATAAATTTTCATTAAAACTAGTAGTGGTACCATTGCTCCATTGAATTGAAAATGGGTAGGTTCCTCCCGAAATATTAGCAGATGCATTACCATCACAAACTGAGTCAGTTGTTGTAGAATATTGTGAAATGTTTACTCTCATACCGGAGGGCAACAAGTTAATTGAAAAAACTCTGGATGAAACGCACCCTGAGATGTCGGTTATTGAAACCGAATGAGTCCCCATGGGTAGGCCTGTGGCCATTGAATCTGTTTGACCATTTGACCATAAATAAGAATAAGGAGGAGAACCACCATGGATAAGAGTGGAAGTTGCACCATTACTATCATTTGCACATTGAACATTTTGCACATTGAATAAAAAATTCATCCCACAAGTATCATTTAACATTCCGCATGAAGAATCAAATTCGCTTGAAGAGGATTTAAAATCAATAGAATATCCAACGAAGTAATCTACATATTTATTAATGCAAATAGCATATTTTCTCCTGCATTCACCTGAAGGCAAGGTTCATTTTGTGATCCGGATAACCCATTTAAACCGGTTATACCAGGTACGTTTGAAAAGTTGCAGGAAATTTCGAGTGAACTGTCAAAATAAATTTGGGAACAGAATGCGTTGGATAAATTAAAAACGGCCCAGTCAAAATCTTTGTTTAATGTATCGGGAATCACGGAAAAACACAAACTCCCGCTATTTTTTACGCAATAGGAAAACCATGAAGAATTCTTTTCGCCCGAAAACAAACAGGACAAACTTCCATTAATTTCATTTTGGATACCCCCTTCACCAGGAGAAGGAAAGGATTGTATGATTGTATCATTTGTTATAGGAATTGCCCCTAAACAATCTTGCTGTGTTTGCGAAAAAGAATTTTTGTGTGGGAAAAGCAAATTGCAAAGAAGAATAATTTTGAATATCTTTTTCATAAGTTGAAGTAAAGATATTAAAAACTACTCTTTTAGTTTGTTTGTTTCGGCAAAATTTAACAACCAGCAGCCCCACAAACCAGCCCCGATGGAAGCGAAAATCCTTTGCCTTTTTAGGCAAAGATTGAAGCGGACAGCGGGACCAAAAATTACAGAATGGCAGCCCGGTTCGCTAAAAGAAATAAAAAAAAAGAAATTATACTCTGAATTTGAACTTAAATTGTTTAAGTTCTTCGTTGGCTTTGAGGATTTTTTTCTTCAGGTTTTCTTTGAACGAAAGAACTTTTTTCAGAAGAACTTCATCTCCTGTGGCAATTATTTGTACAGCGAGAATTCCGGCATTTTGCCCACCATCTACACCCACGGTAGCCACGGGAATTCCCGGAGGCATTTGAACAATTGAAAGAAGAGAGTCCCAGCCATCGAGCGAAATACTGGAGCGGCAAGGCACCCCAATTACAGGGCATGGAGTTAAGGCAGCCACCACTCCCGGGAGATGAGCTGCACCGCCCGCTCCTGCAATAATTACTTTTACCCCGCGGGCGCTGGCATTTTTTGCAAATTCCATCACCTGCTCGGGCACGCGGTGGGCCGAAAGGGCGTTTATCTCAAAGGGAATTTCGAACTCATCAAGAATTTTTGCGGCTTCCTGCATCACGGGCATATCCGAGGTGCTTCCCATGATGATACTTACGGTTGGATTCATAAATAAAAATTGATAATTATTAGAAGTTATAAAGGGGTAAAATTAATTATTCCATGTGAGCAATTTAACTTATGGATAAAGATTAATTTTGTCCGAAATTAAACAAATGAAAGAAATTCAGATTCGCGATAAAAAATTCAGAGTGTTAATTTCTTCGGACAAAATTCAGGAAGGAATTTCGAGAGTGGCCGAAAAAATTAACATGGAGCTAAAAGGGCAGCAGCCAATTTTTATTTGTGTGCTGAATGGCGCCTTTATTTTTGCTGCAGATCTATTAAAGAAAATTACCATTGAATGTGAAATTTCTTTTGTAAAGCTGGCCTCTTATTACGGAACTACTTCTTCGGGACAGGTTAAAACCCTTATTGGCCTGGACGAAAATGTAAAAAACCGCACGGTGGTGATTTTAGAAGACATTGTAGATACAGGTTTAACGGTTGAAACCATAGTAAAGCAATTGGGAATTTTTGAACCGGCAAAAATTAAAATCGCCACACTTCTATTCAAGCCGGAGGCGTATCATAAAAATATAAAAGTTGATTATGCCGCTCTTGAAGTTCCCAACGATTTTTTGGTTGGCTTTGGTTTGGATTACGATGGATTCGGAAGGAATCTGGAAGACATTTATGTGTTGGTTCCCTAGCGGAAATTAAATTTTCATATAAACCCTTTTGAACCATAGTTTAAAAAGGGGATCCATAAAATCAATTTTGCCTCCTGTAAAATCAACAATTTCTTTTTCCTCCAAAGCATTTTTTATTCTCAACACGTTGGCCGAGGTTCCGAGCCGGTATTCCCTGATTGTTTCATAAGAACTGAATTGCGAAACATTGTTTGTTAGTGCTTTTAGAAAATTTATCTGTGTGGTTGTTAAATTATCGGTTTCGCGCTGAAACAAAATGTTGGAGTGATTAAAAAGCAATTCAATGGCTTCATTGAGAATTGGCAGGGTGCAATTTTTGGGAGTGAGATCCCATGCTGTGTATGCCAGTTGTTGAACAAAATAGGGATGGTTTTCCATGGTTGAAGCGATGGATGCTGCAACATCTTCTCCAATATATTTTTTTGTTTTTTTGAAATTTTTAACAATAAAATCAATGAGAATCCTGTTTTCAATTTTATCAAGAAAAAGCACATCTCCGAATTTATAAAAAGGCATGGATTTGTTTTCGAATAATTCCATCATCAAGTGCCTTTTGCTCCCGTAAAGGCAATAAGTGGCTTTCTGGTGGTGTTGCCAACAGGCCCTTAGCCTTTTCTGAAAGGCAAGGGGGTGGTCGAAAAAACTGATGTTTTGAAATTCATCCAGGCATATTACAATATTGATTTTTTTTGAATGGCTAATAAACTCAGGTAAATTTAATACCTCCTCCGGAGATTTGCTTATTTCCTTCCAGTCGAAACTTAAAGAGAAATCATTCATGGGATCTATGCTGAAATTAAATTTCGGAATCACCCTTTTAAAAAATTTTTTGCTGTTGTTAAGCCAGTCCTCTGTTTTTGTAGAAGTAGATTTAAGCAGTTCTCTTGCCAGGGTTTCATAAAATTCCTGCTCTGTGCGGATGTTAAATAAATCAACAAAACAAAAGTGTGTTTTTGATTTTTTTGCTGAAACCTTTTTTGCCACCATTTTCATCAGCGAAGATTTTCCCCACCTTCGGGGTGAAATAAGGATGGTGTTAATGTGAGAATTTAAATTCCGGATAATTCTCTTTTGTTCCGCTTCCCGGTTTGTAAAGCTTCGTCCTATTGCTATTTTGCCGAAAGTGAAAGGATTAACCATAGAAAAGTTTTTTGCAAATATATAAAATTAAACTTACAAATATGTAACTTACAAACATGTAACTTACAAATTGAACATGGATATTATCAGGAATCTATTAAAAAAATATAACGCAAACCTGATTGCAATTAACTGAAGTTACGCAAAAACATTAATTTCCAAAATACAAATATCAAAATACAAATAATATTCAATATCAAAATTTCAATTATCAAACCGTTTGCCGACTTGATTTTTCGATTATTGTCGAAAAAATATTCTTTATTTGAATTGCCTCATCTTGTAAATGTTTCCCTTCATGTTCAAATTCAAGTGCATTTTCCTTATAAATTATCCGAAGAAAATATGCACTTTCCTTAGCTTCTTTTCGACCTATTTTTACTCTCTTCATAAAATCCTTTTTACTCAGCCCTTCACTTACTTCGATATAATTAGATTCAACAGAACCTGGCGATCTGATAACCTGCTTTCCAGCTTCAATATTATCGGTTGTTTTTTGAAATTTTTTAAAAAATAAACGAACATTCTTAGCAAAATGAAATGTCCTTTCTTATACATAGTACTACGTAGTTCAGGAAATATTTTTTCATTTGAGAATCATGTCGCCTATGCAATGAACGAAGTAGTAAGTCGAATGGCGGTTTAGAATTTTCTTTATTGGTCATTGGAATTTTTTTGCAATTTGATTATTGTTATTTGTTATTTGAAATAGAGATGTGCGTAACATCAGTAATTAAGACATGTGGTTATAAATACCGGATAAGAAATTTGAAAATCGAAAATGAAAATTTTAAATGTTTTTTCTATATTTTTTCCCTTGGGTCTAGGAAATTGAGGCATGACGCCAAATCTCACCATTTGCAAAAACGGATAAAAATTTATTCCATAATAATAAATGTTGGAATTTGGCCGTGAAACGGCAACCTGAAATTCCGGCAAGCTTTAATGTGCCTCGAGCCAATTCTGACCTGTGCCCATTTCTACTTCAATTGGAACTTCCATAGGGATGGCATTTTTCATTTTATCCCCAATGATAATTTTTATTTCAGCCAGTTCCGTTTTATGTGCGTCAAAAACAAGCTCATCATGCACTTGAAGCAGCATTTCTGATTTCAATCTGCGTTGGGAGAATTCCTTATAAATATTAATCATGGCAACTTTAATCATATCGGCCGCACTTCCCTGGATAGGTGCATTGATGGCATTTCGTTCTGCAAATCCCCTTACTGTGAAATTGGCTGAATTAATATCACGCAAATACCTTTTTCTTCCCAAAATGGTTTGCACATAACCTCGTTCGCGGGCAAAAAGAATGCTTTCGTCCATGTAGGCTTTTATCCGGGGATATTCAGCAAAGTAATTATCTATTATTTCTTTGGCTTCCTTGCGCGGGATTCCCAATCTCTGGGATAATCCGAATGCAGAAATCCCATAAATGATTCCGAAGTTTACCATTTTTGCGTTTCTCCTCATTTCGGAAGAAACTTGGGTAATTTCAGTTTTATAAACTTTAGCTGCAGTTGCAGCATGAATATCTTGTCCTTGCTTAAATGCTTCAATCATCCCCTTATCACCGCTCAGTTCGGCAATGATGCGCAACTCAATTTGCGAATAATCTGCAGAGAGTAGTACAAAATCATCATTTCGGGGAACAAATGCCTTTCTGATTTCTTTACCTCTTGCAGTACGGATTGGAATATTTTGCAAATTCGGATTATCCGAACTTAACCGCCCGGTGGCAGCCACAATTTGATTAAAGGAGGTGTGAACCTTTCCGGTATCTGAATTTATCATCAGGGGCAGGGTGTCTACATAAGTATTTTTAAGTTTTTGAAGTTCGCGGTAATCTAAAATATTTTCAATAATGGGATGGGTTCCCAGCATTGAAGCCAGGATGTCTTCCCCGGTGGCATATTGGCCCGTTTTTGTTTTCTTTGGTTTTTCCACCACCTTTAATTTTTCAAAAAGAATTTCGCCCACCTGCTTTGGAGAATCTATATTGAATGTATTTCCGGCCATGGAATAAATTTTATCTCCCAATGAAAGAATATCTTTTGAGAGTTCCTCCGAAAGTTCTTTCAGCGCCAGTATGTTGAGTTTTATTCCCTGTGCTTCCATCGAAGAAAGAACAGGAATAAGAGGAACTTCAACCTCTTCAAATAATTTTTTTACACCGGTTTTTTCCAAAAGGGGATCAAACACATTTTTTAATTGAAGGGTGACATCGGCATCCTCGGCTGCATATTCGCAAATCTGTTCCAGTGGTACATCCCTCATTGATTTCTGATTTTTCCCTTTGGGGCCAATCAATGTGGTAATAGAAACCGGCTTGTAATTTAAATAGGTTTCCGAGAGCAAATCCATGCCATGACGCATATCCGGCTGAATAAGATAATGGGCCAGCATGGTATCAAAAAATTCCCCTTTTAAAGTAATCCCGTATTTTTTTAAAACGGAAAGGTCAAATTTAATGTTTTGACCGATTTTCCCAATCTGCTCATTTTCCAAAAGCGATTTGAATTTCGTTACAATTCTTTGTGCTTCATCTTTGTCTTCAGGAACAGGAACATACCATGCTTCAAATGGTTTAACAGAAAACGACATCCCGACTAATTCTGCGGAAAGAGTATCTAAACCCGTAGTTTCAGTATCGAAACAAATTAATACCTGACCTGATAAAAGTGAGGCAAGTTCATCTATTTTTTGTTCCGAATCTGCTAAGAAATAATTATGGGGGATTGCACTTATTTCCTTAAAAGATTTTTTTTCCTCAGGGGTTTCAGTGTTGGATGGGATGAAATTTTCGGTTTTTTTTTCTTCGGTCTCCGGTGCATCGAACAGGCCCATTTGTCCGGTATTATTTTCATCAGCAACGGCCTTGTTGTTTTCTCCGGCTTTATTACCGGCCTCACCAAAAATTCTTTCTCCCAGCCTTCTGAATTCAAGGTCGGCAAAAATCTCCTTCAATAATTCCTTATGAGGCTCTCCGGTTTTGAAATAGTTCTCATCAAATTCAACCGGGGCATTGAGCAAAATGGTTGCAAGTTTTTTTGAAAGTATGGCCTTGTCGGTATTCTTTTCAATTTTTTCTTTCAGTGAACCCTTAATTTTATCTGTGTTTAACAAAATGTTTTCAATGCTCCCAAATTCTGAAATTAATTTTTTGGCTGTTTTTTCACCCACCCCCGGAACTCCGGGAATGTTGTCCACCGCATCTCCCATCAACCCCAAAATATCTATTACCTGAAGCGGATTTTGTATTTCGAACTTTTCACAAACCTCCTTAATACCCATTATTTCGGCATTATTTCCGAAACGGGCCGGTTTATAAATAAAAATGTTTTCCGAGACCAATTGTCCGAAATCCTTATCCGGTGTCATCATAAAAGTTGTAAAGCCTTCCTTTTCCGCTTTTTTGGCAAGAGTTCCTATAATATCATCGGCCTCAAAGCCATCTGAGCTAATTACAGGAATATTAAAGGCTTCAATAATTTTAATAATATATGGAATTGCTTTGGAAATATCCTCCGGTGTTTCCTCTCTGTTCGCTTTGTAATCTGCAAAATCCGTATGCCGTTCGGTAGGAGCCCCGGTATCAAAAACCACCGCAATATGAGAGGGCTTTTCTTTTTCCAGAATTTCGAGCAGGGTATTGGTGAAGCCAAACATTGCCGAGGTATTTAATCCCTTGGAATTGATTCGGGGCGTTTTTATAAAAGCATAATAAGCCCTATAGATAAGCGCAAAGGCATCTAACAGGAAAAGTTTTTTTTCTGGTTGAGTCATAATGCAAATTAAAGCATTTTCTTACTTTTGTTCCTCACAAAATTTTTAAGATGAAAAAAATCAGAGTAGCTGTGAATGGTTTTGGCCGGATAGGTCGGATAGCTTCAAGGGCCATCCTGCAAAAAGAGAATATTGAGTTGGTTGCTGTAAATGACCTTACCGATACCTCCACCCTTGCACACTTATTTAAATACGATTCGGTGCATGGGAAATATAAAGGTTCAGTTTCAGCTGACGAAAAAAATATTTTTATACAGGGAAACCCTGTTAAGATTTTTGCTTTTAAAGACCCCTCTGCCCTTCCATGGAAAGAGCTAAACATTGATGTGGTAATTGAATCCACCGGATTTTTTTTATCTGAAGAAGAAGCCGGCAAACATATTCTTGCGGGTGCAAAAAAGGTTATTGTTTCAGCTCCCCCTAAAGGAAAAGGAATAAAATCTGTTGTGATGGGCGTAAATGAAAATTCACTGGATGGTACAGAAAAAATAATATCGAATGCTTCCTGTACTACCAATTGCAGTGCACCTATGGTAAAAATTCTGGATGAACTTTGGGGAATTGAGGAAGGTTTCATTTCCACCATTCACGCCTACACCGGTGACCAGAGGTTGCACGATTCCCCACATAGCGATTTAAGGAGGGCCAGAGCTGCAGCGGTTTCTATTATCCCTACCAGCACAGGTGCCGCAAAGGCTATTACAAAAATTTTCCCTCATCTCACGGGTAAGTTGGATGGCCTTGCTTTCCGGGTGCCAGTCCCAAGTGGATCATTGACCGATTTTACCTGTACACTTAAAAAACCTGCATCAAGGGAAGACATTAACAATGCATTTAAAAAATGTGCTGAAGGTGCAATGAAAAACATCCTTGAATACAGTGAAGAACCTCTGGTATCAATTGATATAGTAGGAAATCCGCATTCTTGTATTTTTGATTCGCAGCTTACCGTGGCCTTTGGCAAAATGGTGAAGGTAGTTGGTTGGTATGATAATGAGGCAGGATATTCACACCGCATTGCCGATTTAATCGAATTTATTTCTAAATAAGCCGCAATTAAAAATTAATAATAAAAATTCATCATGAAATTTTTTATCGACACTGCAAGTTTATCTCAAATTAAAGAAGCCAATGATTTGGGAGTGCTTGACGGGGTAACCACCAACCCCTCTTTAATGGCAAAGGAAGGTATTACCGGAGAGCAAAACATCATTCAACATTATTTGGATATTTGCCGGATTGTGGATGGGGATGTAAGTGCTGAAGTAATTTCAACCGATTTTAAAAATATTATTTCAGAGGGTGAAAAACTTGCAGGGCTTCACAAGAATATCGTGGTAAAAGTTCCAATGATAAAGGAGGGAGTGAAGGCAATTAAATATTTTTCGGAAAAGGGAATAAAAACGAATTGTACTTTGGTGTTTTCAGCAAGCCAGGCCATGCTGGCCGCAAAAGCAGGAGCAACCTATGTTTCGCCTTTTATCGGAAGGCTGGATGATGTTTCTACTGATGGATATGAACTGATAAAATCCATGAGGTTAATTTTTAATAATTATAAATTTAAAACACAGATTCTTGCCGCTTCCATTCGTCATCCCATGCATGTAGTAAAGTGTGCCGAAATAGGTGCAGATGTGGCAACCTGTCCACTAAGCACAATTTTAGCCCTTCTGAAACATCCCCTAACTGATATCGGCCTTGCCCAGTTCCTTGCCGACCACGCGAAAGGAGAAAAAAAATAAGTTGGAATATTTTAACACTGTGATTTTATGATTATAAAAATCCATCCGGACAATCCTGATGTTAGGAAAATAAAAATTGTTGCCGAATGTTTAAAAGAAGGCGGGGTTATTATTTACCCCACCGATACTGTTTATGGAATTGCCTGTGATATGAATAATCTTAAGGCTCTTGAGAAAGTGGCAAGAATAAAGGGGGTAAAAAGGGAAATGGCTAATTTTTCGCTGATTTGTTACAACCTGAGCCATCTTGCAGATTTTTGCCGCCCCATGGAAACAGCTACTTTTAAAATTATGAAAAAGGCACTTCCCGGACCTTTTACTTTTATTCTGAATGCCAATACAAATGTTCCCAAAATTTTTAAAAGCAAAAAAAGAACTATCGGCATTCGGGTTCCGGATAATAATATTTCAAGGGATATAGTGAAGGAACTCGGAAATCCTATTATAAGCACTTCCTTAAAAGAAAATATTGGTTCAGAGGAATACCTCACTGATCCCGAAAAAATTCATGAAAAGTATAAAAATCTGGTAGATCTGGTGGTGGATGGCGGATTTGGGTTCAATGAAGCATCAACCATAATTGACTGCACTAACAATAAACCCGAAATAATTAGGCAGGGCATTGGAATTATCGAAGGCTATATTTAAGGCTCTTTAAATAATTATTACATTTCAAATGATAGGTAATAACTCCGATACCCCAGAAAAAATCAGGTAAAAAATGGCTCTGAATTATATCTGGATTGCCTTTTTTCTTATCTCTTTTGCAGTTTCTCTTTTTAAATTATTTTTTTTTAATGATACGCAGGTATTTTCGGCCATGGTTAACAGCAGTTTTGAAATGGCCAAAACCGGTTTTGAAATTTCATTGTACCTCACCGGGGTGATGACCCTTTGGCTTGGGATTATGAAAATTGGAGAGCGGGGGGGGATGGTAAATTTATTATCCAAGGCGGTGTCACCTTTTTTTTCAAAACTTTTCCCTGAAATTCCCAAAAACCATCCTGTAAATGGATCAATAATGATGAATTTTGCGGCCAATATGCTGGGGCTGGATAATGCTGCCACTCCGCTCGGATTAAAAGCCATGAATGAATTGCAGGAATTAAATCCTCAAAAAAATACTGCCAGCAATTCACAAATAATGTTTTTGGTCCTTAATGCTTCCGGGTTAACAATTATTCCCATCAGCATTATGGTTTACAGGGCCCAGCTTGGAGCCGCAAATCCTTCCGATATTTTTATTCCAATTTTACTTTCAACTTTTTTCTCCACCCTTGCCGGACTTATTTCAGTTTCCCTTTTCCAAAAAATTAATTTGCTTCAAAAAAACATTCTTATTTTTCTGGGAGGATTTACTTTTTTAATCGGAGGGGTTATTTGGTATTTTTCACAATTGCCACAGGAAAAAATTAATTTGGTTTCAACATTTTCGGCCAATTTTGTTTTATTTTTAATAATTGTTTCTTTTATTTTTTTGGGTGTGATAAAAAAAATCAATGTGTATGAAACATTTATTGAAGGTGCAAAAGATGGTTTTCAGGTAGCAGTAAAAGTGATACCCTACCTCGTTGCAATGCTTGTGGGAATTGGGGTCTTTAGGGCTTCCGGAGGAATGGATTTAATAATTTCCGGATTTGCCAGGCTTTGTGAATTGGCAGGAATAAACACTGATTTTGTTGCCTCTCTTCCTACTGCTTTTATGAAACCATTAAGTGGGAGCGGATCCCGAGGACTTATGATTGAAACCATGAAAAATTATGGTGCAGATTCTTTTGCCGGCCGCCTGGCTTGTGTTTTTCAGGGGTCAACGGAGACTACATTTTATGTTCTTGCAGTTTATTATGGTGCGGTTAGCGTTGTTAAAACCCGATATACCCTTATTTGCGGTCTTATAGCTGATTTGGTTGGGTTTATTGCCGCCATATTTTTGAGTTATTTATTTTTTCACTAGGGTAAAAGCGGTCATAAAAAAAACCACCTGCAGGAGCAAGTGGTTTTTTTTTAATCCCAAAATGAAACCTTATTTTACCGGAGCAGTTTCTCCAGTCTTCATTTCACTGTTCTCGGTTTTTGCTTTTGATTTGCAGCAGGATTTTTTAGCTCCGCAAGATTTTGGAGCTTCTCCTTCTGCAGAGGCTGTTCCTTCTGTTCCATGGCTACAAGCTTTGGCCTCATCTTTTTTGCAGCATTTTGATTTTTTTCCTTCTTTACAATCCTTTGTGCATTTTCCGTCTTTTCCACCGCATTTTTCACATTCAACTTTTATGGCTGAAGTAATAACAGCGGCTTTTGTTACCGAATTGCTTCCTACAAAAGCCACCAGGGCAAAAATTAAAAATATTTTTTTCATTTTTTTTAGTTTTAATAAAGTGATTAGTTCAATTTTTTTGTTTAGCAAAAATACAAATTTTTTTTTACGTTTGAACCCATTAACATTTATTAACTGAAGTTACGCAAAAAATAAATATTTACGCAAAGCCGCAAAGTTCGCAATTGGAAAAAAAAAGAAAACTTTTTAATAGTTCTCAATTTTTAAATAATTTGGATGTATACGGATTACCTTTTTAAGTACGCAAAGTCCCCCACAGTTTTACTGTGGGGTTGCTCTGCAAACTTTATCCTTTGCGGCCGTTGCGACTCTTCGTGTATTTTCTTTGCGTTCTCTGCGGTAAAAAATGTATTTGGCTAACATCAGTTATTAACCCTAATTACGGCTTCCTCCTGAAATGAGAATAAGCATTGGAGATATTTTCGATAATGTCTCCTGCAATAAGTGATTCTACATCTTTTTTTTCGGCTGCAATATCACCCGCAAGCCCATGGAGATAAACACCCAGAACAGAAGCTTCAAATTGGGAATAGCCTCTTGCTAAAAGACCGGTTAGAATTCCCGTCAAAACATCTCCGCTTCCTGCCGTGGCCATCCCGGGGTTGCCGGTTGAATTGAAAAAAATTCTTCCATCCGGACAGGCAATGGATGTAAAGGCCCCTTTTAAAATTACAAAGCAGGAAAATTTTTTTGCAAAATCAATTTGTTTCATCATTCTTTCATAGCTGGATTTGGATTTTCCGGTCAACCGTTCAAATTCCTTTTGATGTGGAGTGAAAATGGATTTTTTTGGAATAAACGGAATCCAGGTTTTATTTTCAGAAATGATATTTATGGCATCTGCATCAATAACCAGGGGAACAGCGGAATTTTGAATAAGAGATTTTACCAATGCCACAGTAGATTTTTCTTTTCCAATCCCAGGCCCGATTCCAACGGCATTAAATTTTTCAATTTCCGGTAAGGTTGAAATAAAATCGTCCGATTCATCTATGCTTACCATGGCTTCGGGGACAGAAATTTGAAGTGTTGTCACCCCCTTTTTAGGAACGTGGGTGGTCAAAAGACCGGCTCCTGAACGCAAACATGCTTTGGATGCCAAAACGGAGGCTCCGATTTTTCCAATACTTCCGCTGAGTAAAAGTGCATGGCCGAAATTTCCTTTATGTGAAAATTTTCCCCTGGATTTGATAATATTTTCAATAATTTTCTTCTCTGAAAAGAAATATTCACTGGGAGTATCCCTCAGGAATTTTTTATCAAGGCCAATGGAAATTACTTCCCAATTTCCTGCAAACACACCGGAATCAGGCAAAAGAAATGAAAGTTTCGGAAATTCAAAAGTGAGGGTGTGGGTAGCCTTTATAATTTTTTCGGAGGGGATGTGGTTATTTTCCTCGCAAAACAGTCCGGAAGGAATGTCAATTGAAATAACAGTATTATTCAGCCGGTTGATTTCTTTAATAATATCAGCTCCCAGCCCTTCTGCCGGCCGTGTGAGACCAGTTCCGAAAATAGCATCAATAAAAATTTGCTCCTGTGGTATATTTTCAGACAATAAAAAGGCTTCTCTTTCCCCTGAATCGTACACAGCAAGACCCGAAATAATTTTTGCCCTTTCATAATTTATCAAAAAATCATCTGAGCATTTTTCTGAAAACCTAACGATTAATACTTCAGTTTTATAACCTTTTTCAAAAAGTTTTCTTGCAATTACTAATCCGTCCCCCCCATTGTTTCCTACACCGCAGAATATTTTAAATGAATAGGAGGAGTCAAACCTTTGGGTAATCCAATCAGCACATTTTCCTGCGGCTCTTTCCATAAGGTTGGTGGAAGTAATGGGCTCATGTATTATGGTATAAGAATCGGCTTCCCTAATTTTTTTAGAAGTAAAAATTTTCATTCCGTCAAAAATTTTTTGTGGAGATTAAGAATTGTTTGAAGGACCATTGTTTTTCCGTCATTATTAATTATGAAATCGGCAAATTTTATTTTTTTTTCATCTTTCCACTGATTGGCAATCCGGAGAGCTAAATTTTTTTTAGTCATGTTTTTCCGGCCAGAAACTCTTTCAATCCTTTCATTTTCCGGGGCTGTAACAAGAATGGTATAATCCATTAATTTATATCCTCCGGTTTCAATTAAAATTGCCGCTTCCTGCAATACATAAGGAGCCCTTTCGTTTTTTTTCATCCATCTTTCAAAATATTTTCTTACTGCTGGATGAATGATGGCATTGAGTTTCAATAACATATCATTGTCATAAAAGGCTGTTTCAGCAAGTTTTTTCCTGTCTAATATCCCATTTGGAAATACAATGGGTCCGAAAATTTTTTTTACCCTTTTTAAAATGGCCTCATCATAAGTGAGGATTTTAGCTGCTTCGATGTCTGAATAAAATACCGGAATCCCAAGTCGCAAGAAAACATGAGTAATTGTCGTTTTACCGGCACCGATCCCCCCTGTAATTCCAATTTTCAGCATCTTAAATAATTTGAATTTTTTGAAAAAAAATGGAATAACATTTCCGGAATTTTTGGAATTATTACTTTTTTACAATGAATTCCACTTTTTCAGGGAAAATTTTAATGGAATTAATAAAATCGGGAAACTTTGAAATTTTGACTTTCAGTTTTGTTTTTTTTTCATTAATAATTTCATTGTAGTCAACGGTTGCCGTAAATAAATCGGGGCTAAGCTTTTTATATTGACTGAAAGAAACAAAAAAGGTGATGGTAACTTTATCCGGAAAAATTTTCAGGGTCAGTTTTTTAGGAATATTTAGCACCTCAACCGGAACTGTTATGGAAGATTCGGTGAATTTGCCCACCGGAATTTTAATATTAACTTTTTCGGGAAAAACTGAAATGTTTTTATTCTCACTTCCACCGGAAAATCCCAATTCTGAATTAATATTTTCTTTCAGTGATAAAAATTCAGCGAATTCGGTATTTATTGAATTCATAGAATCAACCATTGATGCCGGGCCGGTGACCTTTACAAAGGGCGGTTTTATTGAAATTCCTCCATCAAGAAGAAATTGTTTTTCAAAACTATAACGAATATTAGCTTTGACCGGAACCTTTTTGGTAAGAATTTTGTCAAAATCAAAATAAATGGAATCAGTTAAAATGTTTTTTACTTTAACCCCGGTTCCAAGCTGATCTGTAAATTTATCCAGGAGTGACCGTGTTTGAATGTAATGTTTTGGAAATGCTCCTGTTCTTTCCTGAATCAATTCTCCCGAAATTTCAATGGTGTCCTGTTTTTGGGATATTTTATGGGTGAGAAGATAAAAGCCATAAGTGCTCACTTCAATCCCGATGTTTTTTGGCAGTTCGTTTAAAACCGCTTTGTTTTTCGGAAGATTCACATATTTAATCGGAACGATTAAAAGGGTATCGTAGTTTTTTGTAAATGCATTTAGAAACCAAAAGAGAGTGGATAAGAGCAGGCAAACCAGAAAAACCGAGAGGTTTGATTTTTTCATGTTCCATTCCTTGACCGAAAAGGGCAAACCATTCAATCAAAGGCAAATTCCCTTTTTTAGGTACATCTAAATGAAAAGTAATTTATTTAGGTTTTTGCAAGTTCACCTTCGGCATTTTGGCCGGCCGAAAATTCCATTGAAACAGCCGATTTTTCAATTTTCAATCTGGTTCCGCCTTCCACAGAAATTATTAGGGTGGTATCTTTCACTTCTTCAATTTTACCATGTATTCCTCCTATGGTAACAATTTTATCCCCTTTTTTAATTCCTTCACGATAGGCCTTTAGCTTTTTGGCTTTCTGTGTCTGGGGCCTTATCATAAAAAAATAAAAAATAATAATTATAGCCCCAATAAAAATTAAATTTGGAATTGGACTGGATCCTTCTGGCGAAGCCATTAATAAAATGTTTAAGAGAATTTGCATCGAAATTTTTTTAGCTGGTTAAATTATTTGTTTAAAGTATATTTGGTTTAATTGAAAAGTCACTTAATTATTTTTTCTCTTCAGGAGCGATAACATTCCCCTTTATTGCAATAACGGTTGTACTCGGGTATGTATTGGCTACAAGGGTAACGGTTTTATGCTGGTTCCCTTTTTTACCATTGCTGTCAAATGAAACCTCGATAACATTTTCGGCACCCGGTGCAATGGGATTTTTCGGATAACTTGGAACGGTGCAACCACAGCTTCCCTGTGCCGATGTAATTACCAGATCCGTTTTTCCGGTATTTTTAAACTTGAAAGAATGAGTCACTTTTTCACCTTGGGTTATGTCACCGAATTCGTAAACTTCCTCCTGAAAAGAAAACTTTGGAACGTTTGTAGTATCTGCCTGGCCCATTGCAGAGGCAGGATTGTTTACAATATCAGTACTAATTTTATTGCTTTCTTCATTCGAACAGGAGACGCAAGCAATTGCAAAAATCAGGTAAGTTAAATTCTTTTTCATGGTTTTTTTTGGAAGGCGAAGATAATTAAAACATAAATCCAATTAACCCCCGGCCTTTTTTAATTATTTTCCCCGATGATTTCAAATCAATTACAATTTTATCAAGGATTCCGTTGATAAAGGTTTTGCTCTGCGGGGTACTGTATTCTTTTGAAAGTTCAATATATTCATTGAGGGAAACTTTTATGGGAATGTTTTCGAAACGGAGTAATTCACAGAGGGCCATTTTCATTAAAATCATATCAGCAACCGCTATACGGTCCAATTCCCAGTTGGCAGCTTTTTCCGATATCATTTTAGAAAATTCTGATTCCGAAAGAATAGTTTTCCGGAAAAGTTCCCTTGCAAATTCTGCATCTTCCGCTTCATCTTTGTAAAGTGGAATCAAAATGCTCTCTTCCTCCGATGTTTCAGGCTTTAATAATTCAAGTGTTTTGATTACACTTAACCCCGCAAGGGTAATATCATCCTCCCAATGAATGTTTTTTTCTTCAAAATGCAGATGAAGTTCTTCAGAATGCAAAATAAAGTTTTTGTAAATGTCAATCCATATTTTTTTATCCTTTTCAAATCCATTTTCATTTCCGCTAAGGTATTCCTGGTAATCCTTCCATTGTCGAATTTCCCTGAATATTTTTCCGGGAAAATCAAATTCACTGCTCCATTGAATTTTTTTTTGTTCAAGATGTTTATTAAACCTTTTGTTTTTTGCAAGGGTTGAAATTATTCTGTTATCAATAAAAAGTGTTTTTGGGTTTAAGTCTTCAAAGGTGGAAAGATGCTTTGTTTTAGATTTTTCAAGATAAAGCCTGGCGGTTTTATTTATTTCAAGGGCAAGCAGCAGCAGGGATAAATACAAATCGTAAATTTTTTCAAGAGATTGAAACAAAGCCATTTCACTCCGGTTTATGTCGGCCCGGGAGGATATGAAAAATGAATATAATTGTTGAAAAACCTTTATCCTTAAATATCTCCTGTTTAACATTTAGAATTCATTATAAAGTTCAATGGTACTTTTTCATTTCTAAAATAATAATTTTGCTTTGGGTTGGCAAAGCTATACTTTTTACCTTTTGAACAATAATGGTTCTTATATTCATTTTTGAATGAAGCATTTAAAGCACTTAAATAAATATTTTTTAAGATATCGCTGGCGTTTTATTTTAGGGTTGGTATTTATTTTCATCTCAAATCTCTTCGCTATTTTTCCGGCACAGGCCATTCGGTATTCTTTTGATTTTGTTGGTCAGGCCATTCTTTCCTTTAAATTATTTAATGGTTTTGATGTTCAACCCGGTTATTACGGAATTGTGGTGAAAACCCTTTTGGTGATTGGCTTTATGGTTGGGGTTTCCGCAATTTTAAAAGGGGTTCTTATGTTTTTTATGAGACAAACTATTATCGTAATGTCGCGATTAATAGAGTATGATTTAAAAAATGAAATTTTTGAACACTACCAGAAATTAAGCACCTCATTTTTTAAAAAGAACAATACCGGGGATTTAATGAATAGAATAAGCGAGGATGTTAGCCGGGTACGAATGTACCTCGGACCGGCAATTATGTACACTTTTAACCTTGCTGCTTTGTTTATAATGGTAATAATAACCATGATAACTGTAAATCCCACCCTAACTTTTTTTTGCCTCCTTCCAATGCCGGTTTTGTTTTGGCTGATATATTTTGTAAGTAATAAAATAAACAGGCAGGGGGAAAGGGTTCAGTGGCAATTATCTAACCTCTCTACCTTTGCCCAGGAATCATTTTCAGGAATTAGGGTTTTAAAGTCCTTTAACAGAGAAACTGAAACCTCCCGCAACTTTCAAAAAGAGTCCACTGAGTACCTTGAGAAAAACCTTGCACTTGCCAAAACCGATTCTCTTTTCCAGCCATTGATGATATTGCTGGTAGGCATGAGTACTATTCTTACTGTATATATAGGTGGTAATTTATCCATTACGGGGAACGTTACTGCCGGGAATATTGCGGAGTTTGTTTACTATGTAAATATGCTTACCTGGCCTGTGGCGATGGTTGGATGGGTAACCTCACTGGTTCAACGGGCTGCGGCATCCCAGGAAAGGATAAACGAATTTCTGAAAATTCATTCGGAAATTACTCTCGCAGAAAAATCCCCAAAAGAAATAAACGGGGAAATAGAATTCAGAAATGTTTCTTTTTATTATCAAATGGCAGATAATGGAACCGCAATAAAAGGAGTAAAAAATATTTCTTTTAAGGTAAACGCGGGTGAAACATTGGCCATTACCGGGAGGGTTGGTTCGGGCAAATCCACTATTGCGAATTTGATTTGCAGGCTTTACAATGTTGCTTCGGGAGAAATTTTTATTGACGGAATAAACATTTCTGAATTTAATCTTAATGGATTAAGAAGGTCTATTGGTTATGTTCCTCAGGAAGTTTTTCTTTTTTCGGATACCATCGCCAGCAATATTTCTTTCGGAATTTCAGGGGAAAACCTGCCCTTAGATAGAAACATGAAAAATGACGATGATTTTTCCATTAGCGAGAATGAACTCAGCAATTTGGTAAAAAAGGCCGCCATGGAGGCCGGAATATTTTCTGATGTAATGGAATTTAAAGACCAATTTGAAACTATAATTGGGGAGCGGGGAATCACTCTTTCGGGAGGACAAAAGCAAAGGTTATCCATAGCCAGGGCATTGATAAAATCTCCCAAAATACTTTTGCTTGACGATTGTCTTTCTTCGGTAGATACTCAAACTGAAGATGAAATTTTTTCAAATCTTAAAAATTCCATGAATGGAGTTACAAAAATTATCATCAGTCACCGAATTTCTTCAGTGAAAAATGCAGATAATATTATTGTATTGGAAAACGGGTCTATTTCAGAATTCGGAAGCCATGAGTTTTTATTAGAAAAAAAAGGCAACTATTACGATATGTACCTTTTGCAACTTTTAGAGCAGGAAAAAATATTCGAATAAATTTTTGGCGATTATTAGATTTTTTTTTAGTATGTTTGTGGATGGTATGTTTCAATTCAAAAACTTAATTAACGAATTTATATAAACCAATTTATTAATACCTGATCCGATGGAAGCAGCCGAAAACCAGAATCACCCGCAAAATCACGACCGCGAGGCAATTTTTGCCAAAGCTGTGAGGGCCGGGAAAAGAACTTATTTTTTTGATGTAAGGACCACTAAAAACAGTGATTTTTATTTAACCATCACGGAGAGCAAACGGAAATACAATGACGATGGAACTTTTATTTATCAGAAACACAAAATATTTTTATATAAGGAAGATTTTGAAAAGTTTACTGATGCCCTTTCCGAAGCTTTGAAAAAAGTGATTGAGCTTCAAAAGGAAAAAGGCGAGACCTCAGTTGAAAATCTTCAAGGAAAATTCACGGATGTAAATTTTGAAGATTTGGGTGGAAATGGTCATTCCGAAAAATCAGCAGATGACAAATAATTTTTATTGAATTTATTTAAAGCCGCAAATTTTGCGGCTTTTTTTATGTCATTATTTTTTTATTAAAAATTCCGTTATTTTGGCGGCTGCAAAAAAAGCAAGAAAGATATAATTTCAAAAAAATATGAGTTATCCGGAACCGGATTTAATTAAGTCAAATGGTATATCTTTTTTGGATACTAAAACTGCATTTGCTTGGAAATCAGATAGAGAATTAAGGTTTTCCTATTTAATTTTCAGAATGATGCAAAGCAGGTTGTTTGTATTGATTTCCTCCTTTTTTTCTTTATTGGCTCTGAAACTTTCAATTCCTGTTGCCCCACTTATTAAAGCCACGGTTTTTAAGCAATTTTGCGGTGGAGAAACAATGGATGAAAGCCGGACAACAATTAATAAACTGGGAAAATCGGGGATTGGGGCCATCCTGGATTTTGCCGTTGAAGGAAGTACAAAAGAGTTTGTTTTTGATGAAACGCAAAAGGAGATTTTGCGTGTAATAGCGTTTGCAAAGGAAAATCCTCATGTTCCTTTTGCCTGTTTAAAACCCTCAGGAATTGCAAATGTAAATTTGCTGGAAAAGGTTTCAGGAGGAGGGGTGTTGACCTCATTAGAAATTGTAGAATTTGAAAATGTTGAAAGAAGGTTGGATGAAATTTGTACAGTTGCTTTAAATTGCAGGATGCCCATTTATATTGATGCCGAGGAATCCTGGATTCAACCGGCTATTGATAAACTGGCTGAAAAAATGATGAGGAAATATAATAAAGAACGTGCAATTGTGTCCACAACCCTGCAAATGTACCGGACCGACCGCCTTGCTTATTTGGAAAAATTAATTAATGACTCTAAAGAAAACAATTATGTTTTAGGTGTTAAAATTGTGAGGGGGGCATATATTGAGAAGGAAGGGAAAAGAGCTTTGGAGTTTGGTTACCCAACACCAATAAATGAATCAAAACCAAAAACCGATGAGTATTATAATACTGCTATGAAAATTTTGGCCTCAAACATTAACCATGTTGAGTTTTGCGCAGGAACCCATAACGAGGAAAGCTGCCATGTACTTATTAATGAAATGAAACAAAAAGGAATACCAAATAATCACCCGGGAATTTGGTTTTCGCAACTCAATGGAATGAGCGATCATATTAGTTTTAATCTGGCTGCCGCAGGTTATAATGTTACTAAATATCTACCCTATGGGCCGGTTAAATCAACCATACCCTATTTAGTTAGGAGGGCTCAGGAAAATTCAGCCATTGCGGGCCAAATGGGAAAAGAACTTATTTTAATCTCGAAAGAAATAAAACGAAGAAAAAATAAATCTTAAAATTAATTTTAATAAAATTTATTTTTTGCCGAGAAAACCCTTTTCAATAAGTTCCTCAAGGAATTTTTTATTTCCGTTTAAATAGGCAAGAATAAAAGCATCATTTACCTTTCTTTCAAAGGCTTTTTTCTTAAACGCATCTGCCTCAATTAATGTGGTAAATTCACCCATTACAAACCTTGTGATTCCGTCAGGAAGAGATTGTTTATCCACTTTTCCCAAATCATTCATAAAATTATAATTAAAATTTTCTTCCTCCCTGTATGCACCAATCTGAACTCTGTAAACAAGGCCCTCGATTGAAACACCACCATATTTTTTTAGTATTTCGGCATAAGTAGCCGGGTCTGAAAGGTCAACTGTCCAACGGTTAAAAAGATTATTTACATCCAAAGGATAAAGATCCTTTCCTGAAAGAATAAAACGTCCGGAAGAATCTGTTTTAATAATATTGTTTATTAATACACCTATCGAAGGATTCCCGTTATAGGTCAAAATTCCATTTAGCTGAGGTTCATTTCCTTTAATAAGATTGGGGTCATCTGCATTTAGCGATAAAATGTAATTTTGTTCTCCCGGAAGATTTGCAAACCTGAATTTTCCCTTTTCATTGGTGTACATTTTTTTTACTATCGGAAATTTCTCCTCAGAATTTACAATGTAAATTTCGGTATTAACAACCGGGTCCCCTTTGCCACTCTGGTACTTAATTTCACCTTCAACAAGAAATTGGTGCAGGGTATCAATTTCATCAATTGAAACCAACTGAGGATTTCTTTTTTTAATGGAGCTTTTCTTTTTTAATTCTTCGGCTGCCTTTTGTTTTGCTTTTGCATCGTTAATTCTTTTTTCCGCTTCTTCTGCCTTAGCTTTTTCTGAAGCATCCCTTTCTGCCTTTTTTCGTGCTTCCTCTTCTGCCTTTGCTTTAGCGGCAGAATTTTTCCTATCATCTTCCGCGGCCTTTTTTTTTGCCTCGGCTTCAACTTTTGCCAAACTCTCAGCCCTTTTTTTGGATTCTGCATCCTCTTTTGCTTTTGCCAGCTTCATCTTTTCAAGTGCTGCCAAAGAATCTTTTTCAGCCTGAGTTTTTTCAATCGGAGGTTTGGTTACATATTCGGGTAACTTTTCAATTATTTTTGCTTTTTCAATGCTTACGTTATCGTTTTGGGTTTTTAAATTTATTTCCCTGTAACAGGCACTTAACACAAGATAATGGAATGCATCGGCCCCTCCAACATTATAAATGTTAATATAATAGGTTTCACCGGCCTTTCCCATTATTCCATCTAGAAATGGGGTGTGATGCAGAATCCGTTTAAAATAAAAATCCGTAGAATCGCTGTAGTTAATTTTTATTCCTTCAGTAATTCCTGTGCCGATAATTCCCTCCTTGTGTTCGAGCATATTTGCCCTGATGGGAACCACTTTTTTTTCGCTTAAAAGCTGGCAAAAACCCGGATCGTCATTCTGTCGATAAACGAAATAATGATAAATATCTTCAGTCCGGTCGGCATATATCCTGAAAGATAATTCGCAATCCGTTTTAAAAATCAGCTTGTACCAAACGGTTTTATTTCCCCCTTCCGAAAAATTGATATTTGCTTTCCCCTTGGCATCCTTTGTAATAATGCCGGCCTTCATGCTAATAGTATTTGTTTCGTTGGAATTAATACTAAATTCGATTGAATTGTAACAGGGATTCCCCGGGGATGGGTAACCAGACATTAATTGTGGTACAGTTGAAAAAAATTTCTCCTCGAAAGGGTTTTGAGAAAAAGCATTGAAGAAATTGGCGGAAAAGAAAATAAGTAAGGTTAAAATTTTCGCCTTATTCATATTTTTTTTTGACTTAACAAAAGCCAAATCATGGTTGATGCTTCAATGTAAAAGAAAGTTCAAAAATATGAATATTATTCAAAGGTAAAATTTTTCCAAA
>JAHEZO010000255.1 GCA_023250995.1 Flavobacteriales bacterium
TTCTTTTTCACGCTCCTTCTTTTTTGCCTCTGTGAGAGGAGGCATAAGTGTTACCGTATCATACTCGTACAGTTTGTTATCTTCAATAAGACGGATAAGTAAATCAGGATACTTCGGATTAGTTGCATAACCAGCCTGTTTTAATCCTACCGCCCAGCTTTTATAATCGAGGTGATTAAGGGCAAACAGGGGGGCATAGCGCTGCCGGGTTTTAAGAAAGCTGGAATGATCCTGATAAGATTCATACACGGAGTAATATTTTCTGAAACATTCGTTTTTAGTGTCGTCATCCTGAATAAAGGTCGGGCCTTCCCAGTTCTTACATTTTATTCCGAAATGATTATTCGCATAAACTGCCAGCGGACTGTTTCCATTATCACTCTCAAGCAATGCCTGGGCAAGGGTAATGCTGGCAGGTACCCCGCTGGAAAGCATTTCCCGAATTGCATCTTCCTTGAATTTCTGAATATATTCCTCCCTGCTGAGTTTCCTTTCGGCCGGCTGTGCGGCAAAACGGAGGCACATGGCGAGTAATAATAGTATCAGCAGTCCAACCTTGCGGAACATGTTAAAAAAATTTAATCAAAAGAAATTCTCTTTTGCAAAATTAGGTCATTCACTTATGTTTTTATCTTTGAACTAAATTGTTTTATCAACAGAAAAATGTTTATTAGGTTTTGAAAAAACTCCCTTTGTATATTTTACTTTTCCTTTCCGGCCTGCTTGATGCCTGCCATTTTACCCGGACTTTCACCCGCAATTTCACCGATATCAGCGATTATAAATTTTTTTCCAACAGAAACATTGAAAAAGCTGCAACCCCGTTTTTTTTTATTTCGGCAAACAATCCGGCTATCGGTGAAAAATTGAAAGTGGCTCCTGTTTATAGTTTACCTGGAACTTTAAACCAGTATATAAATGCATCCCCTACGGTAGCTTTTATGGTAATCAGAAATGATTCTGTCCTCTATGAAAAATATTCAAAAGGATATTCAAGGGATTCTTATGTAACCACTTTTTCGTTGGCTAAAACTTTTGTTGCAACCCTGGTTGGAATTGCCATCAGCGAAGGAAAAATCGGAAGTGTTAAGGATGCCATTACAAATTACATCCCTGATATGAAGCATAAAGAGCAGTTTGATGATGTAACCATTGAACAATTGCTGAATATGACTGCAGGAATAAAGGAAACCAGAATCCCTTTTCTTCCATTTTCAATTCAGTTGAAATTTTACTACGGAAGAAGGCTCCGTCATTGGGTAAAAAATTTAACCATTGATCATAATCAAAAGGGAAAATTTAATTATAGTATGGTAAGCTCTACCCAACTTTTGGCATTGGTTCTTGAAAATGCAACAGGGAAGAATCTTGCTCAAAACCTTCAGGAAAAAATCTGGACAAAAATGGGAACGGAATTCAATGGCCATTGGAGCACTGATAAAAAGGGCGGAACAGAAAAAGCTTTTTGTTGCCTGAATGCCCGCCCTGTTGATTTTGCTAAATTCGGACGACTTGTTTTAAATAACGGAAACTGGAACGGAGATGAGGTAATTCCAAAACAATGGCTAAGCCAGAGTTTTAATCCCGACACTTCAGCGAAACAATATATTAAGGCCAAAGCAAGCATCCGCTCCGATGCTTATTGGTACCAATGGTGGCAGGGTGCAAAAGGAACAAAATATTTTAAAGCTGCAGGGATGTTCGGGCAGTATGTTATAGTTTTTCCGGAGCAACATTTAATCCTTGTACAATTCAGTAAAAGAAAGGGATGGAACATTGGGGCTTATGAATGGGAAATTTTTAATCAAATTGCCATGCAAATGAAGGACCTTTAAATGTTGATGTAGAAAGTTTTTAAATGGAAAATTATCAAAATAAACCAACTTTAGAACCCGAAGACTTTTATTTGGGAGAAGGAGGATTTATAATATTCACCGAAAAATATCATTTAAAAAGAGGGTTCTGCTGCCTGAGCGGTTGCAAACATTGCCCCTATGGTTATGATAAAAAAACGGGAAAAATAAAAAAACCAAAGAATAAATGATTTGTACATTTGGTTCGCAATAACCAATTTACCTATGAAAAAATCAATCCGATTTTCTACCCCAATTTTTTTCTTTTTTCTTTTTTCACTCCCCTGTTTCGAACATTCGGGTGGGTCAGCATCTGCTCAAAATTTTCAAAAATATTTCGATCGTGATTTAGGTAGTACCAATTCCATTGGAGAGGTTGGCCATTCAGTCCTGCAAACGCTGGATGGTGGTTATATTGCAGTGGGATATAGCGACAATTTCGGAATTGGTCATAATGATATTTTTATTGTCCGCCTTAAGGTAAACGGAGACACCCTTTGGACAAAAATTTATGGAAATGCAGGTGGAGATGATATTGGCCGCAGTATTGTTCAAACAGCCGATGGGGGCTTTGCCATTGCAGGGGAAACTCAAAGCGGAGCGGGATTATCCGATGCAGCAATAATGAAAATTGATTCTAACGGAACCCTTTTATGGTCGAAAGCTTTTGGAGGAATAAAAAAGGATTTAGGTCATTCCATTATTGAAACAAGTGATGAAGGTTTAATATTTGCAGGAGAAGCCATCAGTTTCAGCTCCACAGGTTATGAGGAGATATTTTTAGTTAAGGTGGATAAAAACGGAAATTTGCTTTGGGCAAAAACGCTTAGTGGGGGAGATGGTGACATTGCTCGGTTCATTTCTAAAACTGCCGATGGTGGGTTTGTAGTTTCGGGAGAGGAAGGCAGCTTTAATTATGGACCATTCATCGCTAAATTCAACTCTAATGCAGATACAAGCTGGTGCAGAAGCTACAGGGCGGCCTTCTCTTCCTACGAGGGGAGAAGTGTAAGGCAAACTGCTGACGGTGGTTATATCGTGGCCGCCAATACCTATGGCGGAAGCATTGGAGGCAAGGATATGGTGGCTCTTAAAGTTACCTCTGCAGGTTCGGTTTCCTGGACCAGGGAAATAGGAACGGTAAATACAGATGAAGTTTCCGAAATAATACAAACCAATGATGGCGGTTATGCCCTTAGCGGTACCGCCTCCCCCGGTTCATATTACGATTTGATAATGGCCAAGCTCAATGGCATAGGGGTTTTGCAATGGAGTAAAAATTATTCCGGTCAATATGGAACTACTTATGCCACCAATTCGAGATTTCAGATAATTCAAACCAATGATCATGGGTTGATGACCATCGGAAGTTTATATAATAATTTTGGAAATACTCTGGCAGGCCTTTACAATGGATTCGACATGATGGTTGTTAAAACCGATTCGGCCGGAGATGGACTGCCTTTTGGTTGCATCAGAAATGCAAATCTTCAAACTTCTCCCGTTAACTGGGCAGCTTATGGTACACCTTTTACCGTTACCTCTGTTACCCCAACCATTACTAACTCCGTTTTTATTCAAAAATTCACAGCCGGAAATACCGGTAATGTGGGAGTAAAAATTAATATTCCGGTAATTCCTTCCAATTGCGGATTATGTGATGGTTCGGCAACTGCCAATACCTGCGATTCAAGCGGTTTTTATTGCAGCGGAACAAATCCATATTCCTATGGCTGGAGCGATAGTCAGAATCAGGTTTCTCAAACGGCAACCGGACTTTGTACCGGTTCCTATACGGTTACCATTACCGATTTTGTGGGATGTACCGGAATAAAAACAGTTGCCTTACCAACCGGAGCCATGCCACAGGAGATCTGCCTGGTTACAGTTGATTCCACGTCAACAAAAAATCTTATCATCTGGGAGAAACCCGTTACCACCACCATCGACAGTTTTAGAGTTTACAGGGAAATTGGTTTGAACAATTATGTAAAAATTGGAACAGTGCCTTATGAGGATTACAGCAAATTTGTTGATACCGTTCAGGGGATTAATCCAAATATTACTTCATACAGATACAAAATTTCCACCCTCGATAATTGCGGCAACGAAAGCATAAAGAGCAATCACCACCGCACCATTCACCTTTCAACACCTCAATTTACGGCCCCCTCAACATTTGATCTGATATGGACCAACGATTACGAAGGTTTTACCCTCTCGCAATATTATATTTTAAGGGATGGAAATAACAATGGCAACTGGGTGGTAATTGATTCTGCCACATTTGGCAATAACTCCTACACCGACCTCAATGCACCTTCTGATAGTGCCACCTATATCATTGAAGCGGTTCATCCAACAGGATGCACCGTAACAAAATCTTCCGAAAATCATAATTCATCGCGTTCCAATAAAACGTACCCTCTGACAGCACCTTCAGGGATGCATAATTATTTGAATTCTGACAAGTCAATAAAAATATTTCCAAATCCCAATAGCGGAAAATTTCAAATTCAGGTGAACGGCAATAAAATGCAATCGTATAAAATTGAAATTCTGAATGTGCTGGGGGAATTGGTTTTTTATGATCAATCAATAAGTAACCATTTTAGCCTAAAATTGGATTTACCGGAAGGATTTTATTTAGTTCGGGTTATTGAAGGAGACTTAATTTATCAAAAAAAATTGTTTTTGAAAAAATTTG
>JAHEZO010000011.1:0-2033 GCA_023250995.1 Flavobacteriales bacterium
GGTAAAAAAAATTGACAATGAATTTAATTGGCAAACCCGTTTTCATGATCACATTATTAGGTCAGAAGAGGCCTTTGTAAGAATTTCGAATTATATTTTAAACAACCCTGCAAATTGGGTAAGGATAAATTTAATAATAATGGGAAAACGGGATAGGGACAGGGTATGCCGTAGAGACAGGGCATGCCCTGTCTCTATCCCATTCGTAATTTTTTTTAAATGACCAATAAACAATTCCGCCAATCAATTCTGCAGGGAATACCTGATAAATTGCCCAATCCAAAACCCATTGATACCATTTTGAACCATGCCCCCAAACGGAAAGACATTTTATCCCCCGATGAAAAAAGATTGGCCGTTAAAAACGCCCTTCGGTATTTCCCGGCAAAATTTCATCCGGTTCTGGCCAAAGAATTTTCGGATGAATTAAAAAAATTCGGCCGGATATATATGTATCGTTTTCGCCCCGATTATAAAATTTATGCCAGGCCACTTTCTGAATTTCCTTTCAAATCAACCCAGGCGGGAGCCATAATGCACATGCTTTCCAACAATCTTGATTATTCCGTTGCACAGCATCCGCACGAACTAATTACCTACGGAGGCAACGGCTCGGTTTTTCAAAACTGGGCACAATATCTTGTTACCATGCAGTACCTTGCCACCATGACAAATGAGCAAACACTTGTGCTCAATTCGGGGCATCCGCTTGGCCTTTTCCCTTCGCATAAAGATGCACCCAGATTGGTAATTACAAACGGAATGATGGTTCCGAATTATTCAAAAAAAGATGACCTGGAAAAATACAATGCCCTTGGGGTAACACAATATGGCCAAATGACAGCGGGGTCTTTTATGTATATAGGTCCTCAGGGGATAGTGCACGGAACAGCAATCACCATTCTTAATGCCAAAAGGATTTTGGAAAATAAATCAAATGCCGAAGGTAAAAAGATGCGGGTTTTTGTTTCCTCCGGATTAGGAGGGATGAGTGGTGCCCAGCCAAAGGCAGCGGTAATTGCAGGCGTGATTGCCATAATTGCTGAAATAAATCCTAAAGCCCTTCATACAAGGCATTCGCAGGGTTGGGTGGATGAGGTGTTTGAGGATTTGGATAAACTCCTTTTAAGAATTGAAATGGCAAAAGAGAAAAGGAAACCAGTTTCAATAGCTTTCCTTGGGAACATTGTTGACCTTTGGGAAAAATTAGCCAAACAAAATATAAAAGTTGATTTGGGTTCAGATCAAACCTCGCTTCATAACCCCTTTTCGGGTGGGTATTATCCGGTTGGAATTTCTTTTGAGGAATCAAATAAATTAATGACACAGAACCCCGAAAAATTTAAGAAGGAAGTTGAAAAAAGTCTGGTCCGCCATGTAAATGCAATAAATCAACTCTCCCTTAAAGGAATGTATTTTTTTGATTATGGCAATGCGTTTTTGCTTGAGGCCGGAAGAGCAGGGGCTGATATTTTTAAGAAGAAAAAGGGAAAGATTATTAATCCGGTAAATGCAGAAGGGGAAAGAAAATTTGCTTACCCCTCCTATGTGCAGGATATCATGGGGCCCATGTGTTTTGATTATGGGTTTGGACCTTTCAGGTGGGTTTGTACCTCTGGAAACCCCGAAGATTTGAAAATAACAGATAAATTGGCAGCGTCTGTTCTCAAAAAAATTTTTCGCACCGCCCCGAAAGAAATAAAGCAACAGCTTGCCGATAATATCAGATGGATTAATGAGGCCCAGAAAAACAAACTTGTTGTTGGTTCGCAGGCAAGAATTTTATATGCTGATGCCGAAGGAAGAATTAAAATTGCAGAAGCTTTTAACCAAGCTATCCGAGGTAAAAAAATTTCTTCACCCGTGGTCCTGGGCCGCGACCACCACGATGTTTCGGGGACTGATTCTCCTTACAGGGAAACTTCAAATATTTATGATGGATCCAGGTTTACAGCCGATATGGCGGTTCAGAATTTTGCCGGAAATTCTTTCAGGGGGGCAACCTGGGTTTCGATTCATAATGGGGGGGGGGT
>JAHEZO010000011.1:2043-35076 GCA_023250995.1 Flavobacteriales bacterium
GGGTGAGGCCATTAACGGAGGATTTGGTTTGGTGCTTGATGGTTCCATTGAAGCGGAAAAAAAATTAAAATCAATGCTTTTCTGGGATGTAAACAATGGCATTGCCAGAAGAAGCTGGGCAAGAAACAAGGAAGCCATCTTTGCTATAACCAGGGAAATGAAACGAAACAAAGCACTCCGGGTTACACTGCCAAACCTTGTTGACGAAGCCTTAATAAAAGATTTGTTTTTACCTTAGCCAAAATCCGGAAGAACCTAAACCGAAACCGTTTAAAATCTAAATTACTTAATCGCAAAATTAAACATGTCATCAAGAAAAAGAAGTCATCTCCGGTTAAAAGATTTTAAACTTAACACCCTGTTGGAAATTACAAAGGCGGTGAATAATAATTTTTCGGCCAAAAAACTTTTTGGTTTATATGAATACGTGGTGATAAACCAATTGGAAATAGGCAAGATTGTTTTATTTAGTTATAACGGAAAATCATGGGAATGTGTATTGTCGCAGGGAGTTTCCGGCAGCGAAAAACATTTTAATGTAGAAAGGGATTTGCTGCATATTAATGATATTACCCTGATAGAATCTTCCTCAAAAGAACATTTAAGTTCATTTGATTTTGCCATACCGGTTTATCACAAATCAGCGCCTTTGGCTTTTCTTCTGCTGGGTGATGTGGATGAGCAGAAAATAAATATCAGTCCGATAATCAAGCATCTTCCATTTATCCAGGTTTTAACTAATATTATAGTGGTAGCCATCGAGAACAAACGGCTGGCCCGGGAGCAATTGCGACAGGCAAAAATTGAAAAAGAGCTGGAACTGGCCCGCGAAATGCAATCTATGTTGTTTCCCGGTGTATTGCCAAACGATGATAGGTTGCAGGTGGCTGCGTTTTACCAACCTCATGCCCAGGTGGGAGGTGATTATTATGATTTTATTGAGTTGAATGAAAACGAGGCTCTGTTTTGTGTGGCAGATGTTTCTGGTAAAGGGGTCTCTGCGGCCTTGCTGATGGCTAATTTCCAGGCAAACTTAAGGGCAATGGCAGCTTATAAAAATTCTTTGGTTGAAATTGTTTTTGAACTGAATAAAAAGGTAATGGGAAATGCCAAGGGCGAAAAATTCATTACTCTTTTCATTGCAAAATACCATTATAAAGACCGGGTATTAAAATATATAAATGCAGCCCATAATCCACCCTTGCTAAAAAACAATAAATCAATTGAACAGCTCAATACCGGCAGTACCGGACTGGGGATGTTTGAATCTCTTCCATCTATTAATCAGGGACAGATAAAAGTTGAAAAAAATTCGGTGCTTGTTTGTTATACTGATGGAGTAGTGGAACTGGAAAATGAAAAGGAAGAGCCTTTCGGAACTGATAAATTAAAAGACTTGATTGTTTCGAACGGAGAAAAACAAATGAAGGATATGAATAAAAATATTTCCATTGCTCTTGATAGCCATAAGGGTACTATGCCTTATGCCGATGATATTGCACTGTTCAGTGTGAGGTTCAGATGATTTTTTTTAGTTTATTTTTCCTATCTTGTCTTTACTGCAGTTTTTTTTTTGAATTAATTATTAACTGATGTTACGCACATCTCTATTACAAATTACAAATAACAATAATCAAATTGCAAATAAATTCCAAAGACCAATAAAGAAAATTCTAAACCGCTAATGAAGATTTTTTCGACAATAATCGAAAAATCAAAATAGCAGACGGTTTGATAATTGAAATTTTGATATTGAATATTATATGTATTTTGATATTTGTATTTTGGAAATTAATGTTTTTTCGTAACTTCAGTTAGTAAATAACATTATTAACCCATAATTTATGGCGGGGTTTATGTTGACAATTGAATAATTGGTTTTAGCTCAGATTTAAATTGAATTCCATATTTAAAATGAAACCATCCGCACATATGAACTCATTTCTTATTATTATTTTCATTTGTATTGCATCAAATTTGTCATTCGGCCAGCGAAAATTTTTCGTCAACGATACCATTATTAATGAACAACAATGCCATAAAATCACCATGCAGAAATTTGATCCTGATACGGTATTGTATTCAGGACATCCTACAGTTGATAGTGCGTTAATTAATGAGAATTGTATTAAACTGGTTATTTTTTATGGAGGCGGATGCGGAAAAGTAAATTGTAAATTTTTAACAGACGGTAAAATAATGAATACTTCACCTCCCCAAATAAATTTTACATTGCAATTTGATGATGCCGATCCTTGCGAAGCATTAATCTGGGAAACAGTCCGTTTTGATATTTCTCCTTATAAAAAGTATGCATGGGAAAAAGGAATATTATTTCTGATAAATAATAAGGACTTCCACCTGCTCTACAAAATTCCGGCAAGGGAATAGCAAAAAAAATTTTTTCGGATTTATTCCCTTCCCTTGTATCATTGTGAATAATAGAAAGTTCCTGAACTTTCATCCGCAGTTTTCCGTACAAAACCATAATAATATCAGATTTTAATCCTAAAGGTTAATGGACTTTAGTCAATAGTCAAAAGTTTTAAATCCTGGGGCAAAAGAAAAAATTAGTTTCAAGAACTTTTCTTGCCACTAAAAAAGGTAAGGAGAAAAGAAACTTTTTTTTTGGTACCTTCTAAGAATAAATCAATACGCCACTTATGAAAACAAAACTACTTTTCGCCAGCGTTTTTGCGTTAAATTTATTTATTGCAAACGGCCAAACATGGTCGGATCTTGGCACCGGAATAAATACAGAAGTGCTGTGTTTATACACTGATGTGGATAATAACCTCCTGTATGCGGGAGGTGAATTTACTCTGGCCGGTGGTACCCCGGCAAACCGCATTGCAGTTTGGAACGGGTCCATCTGGATGGCGGTGGGTTCGCTAAACTCAAATTCAGGAGCTGTTAAAGCCATTATTAAGTGGAACGGTGATATTTATGCCGGAGGATGGGGATTGCGGCCCACGGGCAGCAATGATTATTCTAATTTGATTAAATGGGATGGAACAACCTGGACCCATGTAGATCTTCAGCTTACCGGAAACACAGAGATAAATGCCTTAGAGGTTTACAATGGTGAGTTGTATATAGCCCACGATAATGATCCGAGTATGGTTACCGACACCATGCCCGGGTTTGTAAAATGGGATGGGAGTAATATTGTTGAAGTAAGTTCGGGCACGCCCAGGGGAACAGGGATTGCAATGCTTGCGGCTAACGGTGTTTTATATGCGTCATCAAAATATATTTATAAGTGGAACGGATCGGTATGGGATACTCTGAACATTAGCCCTTATTGTCCTTTAGATGGTGCCAGGGCTCTTGCATTTTATAACGGGAAATTAGTTGCAGGGGGAAGAAATCAATCTCTTGCCTGTGGTGGCCTGGGTGGTTTTTCTGAAAATATCTGGTGGTATAATGAGGTGGAAGGGAATTGGAGTTTTTTATCCACATATCCCTGCGGTTTGGGTGGAATCAGTGCTAACGGGACGTCCAAAGTAAATGCATTAAAAGTTTATCACAACGAATTGTTTATTGGGGGTGATCTTGATTATATTTATGATGAACAGGGCACGGATTGCCCCAACCTCGTTTTGCCTTCTGAAAATGTTGGAAAATGGACCGGGTACAATTTTCTTCCCATTTCCCCCGGGTTGAATTACCCCGCAAATTGCTTTGCAGTTTACAATGATAAACTGGTAATGGGTGGGTTATTTACCACTTCAAACGGTGCGCCCGCAAATCACATCACCTTGCATGAAACTCCTACGATTGGAAGAATTGAATTTTATAATTCGGTTCAGGATTATTCTTTTTTAAATAAGCCTTATCTTATTGGTTTTTCACAATCAAACATGCTTCAAACCAACCCCATAAAAATTTGTGCTGACGGTACAAGATCTACTCTGGTAAAATTTGTTAAACCCAATATTAACCCCAATGATATCAGGTTCAGGATTAAAGGTGATCCGGATGGTCTGAATCCTTCTGTATCCGGAATATTCAAACCAATGGATTACAGTATTAGCGGAGACACTGTAACCGTTCGTTTTACTCACCCCAAACACATGCCAGATACCGGAATTTGCTTTCACGACACCATAGAGGTTTATGACTTTGCAGGCGGCTTTGTATTGTTCGAAAATCCCGTAGAGTTTTACAGAGCACCTGTCGTTTTTGTACATGGTCTTTGGAGCAACGGTAATTTCTGGGAAGCCCTTGATTCAGAACTTCAATTGAATGGTTATCCCTCTGCACTTACTTACCGTGCAAGTTACGAAGGAAGTAATGCCGATCACTTTACAGAAAATATAAAATACATTCCGGCAGCAATAAGAACGGTGATTTTAAAAGCAAGGGGTGAAAAATATTCCTGTGGCGCTGCCGATATTATTGGCCATAGCATGGGTGGAATTTTATCACGTCTTTATCTTCAATCGGATGAATATTCTTACAATATTCATAAATTAATTACTGTTAATACTCCGCATTCGGGTTCCCAGGCCACAAACTTGCTTTTAAATCCTGTTCTTGGTCCTGCTTTATCCTCAATCACCACCTTTATCGGCAACGATTGTTATAAAGGGGCTGTAGAAGATTTAAGGGTGGGGTATTTTCCGGTTAATGTTGGCCTCAACGGATTTACCATGAATAAAAATATTGTTCCTTCTCATACATTTACCACTCACACTACATTTATTCAGAGTGTAATTAATGTGCCCGATTGGGTGGTGGTAATGCTTAGACTCGGAGCCATTGCTTCCACCAAACTTTTTCCTAATCCATATACATCAGTTGCCAGTTTCATCATAGATTTTCCTGACTTTTTGTTTATGGGGCAAGATAACGACATTGTGGTTTCTGAGCCATCGCAAACGGGCGGTTGCAGCCACACCACATCCTTAATTCCCTACTGGCACAGCACCTGGAAAACGAAAGACACTGCCATTTTTAATCCGCTAATAAATACGTTGAAGAAAGCATCTTATAATACAAACTATTATTCGCAAACCGGTTTTAATCCGCCCGCCCAGAGTTCCCTTTTTAAAACAAATTCAACCGGAAACCACATAATAACAGGAACTGGCGATGTAATGTTTACCAATATTGCTGATGGCGATACCATTATGTCAAATCAGGATTTTACCTTTGATATTGCAGCCACAGGGGATATACAGCGAATGATGCTCGTGGTTTCAGGAGGTACCGATAATATGATTTTTGCAGATACCACCGCACCTTCTGCCTCCGTAACATTACATATCGAAAACGGAATTTTTGAAAAAGCCAGAATATTGCTTGTGGGATATGATACCACCGGAATTATTGATGTTGATACTTTAAAAGTGATTGTTGCCGATAGTTTGGGCTCCACCTGCACCGCTCTAAGTGCATATCCTAAAACACTTTTCTTAAACCCGGGTGAAAATGGTTCGGTGGGTGTTAATGCTCAATGTTTGCAGGGAGTACGGTATGTAAGCCATTCTATTAACTGCACCTATCAGGTAATAAATTCTTCCATAGCAGCAAATTCTGCTGATAACATTATGGTTGGATTGCAGCCCGGCACCACTTCAATGGTAGTAAGTTATCTTGGACTCACAGACACTGTGGATATAGTTGTAAATGATACAGCATACACTTCAACATTTGTTTCTACAGCACCGGGTAAAACAAAATTAAAAAAGGAAAGTGTTGAAAATTTAGTTTTGGCTTACCCCAATCCTTTTAATGAAAAAATTTCCTTTTTTATAGATCCAGGGGTTACAATTAACAAGGCCGAGTTAAGTATTTATGATATGTTAGGCAGGGAGGTAAAAAGGATAAAAAACATTTCATCAAATCGCTTTGAGGTAGAATCGGACGGCCTTGAAAATGGAATTTACTTTTATTTTTTTGCCCCTTCGTCAAAGGAAATGGGAAGAATTTTTACCGGAAAAATTGTAAAGGAAAAACGCTGAGCCTAAATTTTATTATTTGTTAAATTTAATCTTGTGAATTCATCGAGGCTCTGCCTCGGGGTATGCCCAAGCTATTTTTTGTTATAATTTTTTTTCACAGATTATTAAAGAAAAATCTGTGTGAATCTGTGAAATCTGTGGTAAATAGTACACTAATACCTCGCAGCTCTGCTTCGGGGTTATTCATTTTAAATAGTTTCAGGGTCCTTCAGGTGATAAACATCTACTGCAACAATGATGGCGATAAAGCCCCAAAACGGCACAGAGGCTTTATCGGTATCCAAAAAATTATTAAGAATGCCATGCACCACATAGGTTGTAAATCCAAGAATGGCGGATAGGACAAATATTTTTTCCTCCCTTTTTTTTAATTTGAAATAAAGTTTTGACGCTGAATAAAACACACAAATTATTATTCCTAAAAAGCTAAGCGCCCCCAAAACACCCGTTTCGGCCAAAGGGCCCAGGTATTCACTATGGGCATTTCCCCTGTCACCGAATTTTGTGCTGATTATGGTAAGCTCGTTGGAATGTTGGTAAGGGGAATACAGGAACTGATAAGTGCCCGGTCCCCATCCGAAAAAGGGTCTTTCAAAAAACATTCTCAAAGCACAATTCCACCGGTTTATCCTTTCTAAATTTGAAGCATCGGAAGCAATATTGGTAACAGATTGTGCATGTTCGGCCAAATCGGTGGAGGAATCCTGTTTGTTTTTTTCCAAATACATAATCAAATCATTCTGAAAATACAGGAAAAGAGTGAGGAGGAGAGCAAATCCCAGAACCAGCGTTTGTAACCTCACTCTGAAATAATAAATAAGGAATACACCCAGGGCAAGGAGCAAGCTAAGCCAGGCTGCGCGGGTGTATGAAAAAACAAGCCCGATTGCAATGATGACAAAAAGCAGCGCTATAAATATTTTTTTTACGGGAGTTAATTCCCGGCTTAAAAAGGATGAAGGGAGAAAAGGGAAAACCATAGCAAGTATGGCACCATAAGAGGTATGGTCTTTAAAAAAAGGCTGCATTACCCAGTGGGCGGGTTTTTCACCAAAGCCCCGCAGCGAATGTTGAAAAAGAGTGTAAATCACCACCACCGAAAGGGGTATGATATATAGCCAGAAAAAAAGCGGGATGTTTTTTTTATTCCTGAACATTATTGTGCCAATGAAATAAAAACAAACCACGAACCACAACCTGGCCACAAAATGTTTAAATGAAACCAAAGGAAGTTCACTTGTTATTACCGTAAACAAAAGCCAGGAAAGATTAATAATAATGGCGATAGAAACCGGGTGTTTTAAAATTTTGGCATCAAAATCTTTTTCGAAAAAAAGCCGGATAAAAAAAATGAGCATTGCCCCAAACATAAGCGGCTCGGTTGGGAGTGCCAGACCCAGACCAAACTGAAGTTGCTCAAGATTTATAGATAAAGGAGTGAAGAAAACTACAAAAAGTAAAAGCTTATCGAGAGAAGTAAACGAAACCAAAACAACAATAAGAACCAGAGGCAAGAGGTTGAGCCAGTAAATTTCTTTATAAATAAAAAATGAATTTAAAGCCAGGAACAGTGCCCCGACAAAATAATACCATTGTATGGATTTCAGCTTAAGGATGGTAGAAAGGAAAATGATTTGTTACTATTCACCACCTGCATAATTGAATAAAGAACCTTTGAACATTTGAACAACGAATTAAGAAGTGGATTTAGATTTTGATGAGGGTTAAACACTTTTAACAAAAATTGAAATCAGTTCATTACATTCAGTAATACCATTTAGACATTTATTTTAATTTCTTCCTTCTCGCACCCTTTTTCCCTGAAGGGACCAGCACACCTACTCTTGAGCGTTGATCCTTTTAGGGATAAAGGGTGAGGGTATCAAAAGATTGTTTTATATGTCTAAATGGTATAATTCTTTTACTGGCTGATCTGCCTTGAAAATTTTTGCTCTCTAATAAAATTATATAGTTACCTTTCTGTAATTTTCAATACCTATTATTATAAGCGTGGCCATCAAAATGGTAGAAATGGTTGAAACCAAAACAATGAGCCACCTTACGGGACTGTATTTCTTTTCAGGAACCGAGGCGCTTTCAACAACAAATTTTTGTGGCAACTGTTCTATAATATCCACTTTGGCCTCAAAATATTTTGTTCTCAAATCAGTAAATCTTGCCGATTCCTGGGCCAATCTCTCTTTTAAAAAAACATAAGTACCCGAGTATTTGGCAAGCAAATTCATTTTTTCTTCGAGGGCTTTAATACCTTCCTTTTTGCCTGATGAAAGAGCTTTGGTATACTGACGGGTGTACAAATCATAATCCTGAACACCTAATTTTCTTAATAATGACAATGAATCCTGGAGTTGATTTATGTATTTTTCCATTTTAAAATATTCTTCTTCAATAATTCCCAAACCCATTTTTGCCCGGTCTCTTTGCATTTCAAAAATTACTGTATCTAAAAAGGCCGAAATGTCGTTGGCTATTAATGCTGCGGTATCAGGTGAGTGGTCGAGTACAGTGATAAGAACCGATTGAAACTCTGTTTTTTTAAAGGTCACATTATCCTTAAACTCCTCTCTTAAAAGGGTTTTCTTGTACTTGTCATCCGGATTTATTTCATAGTGGTTCAACAAATCATATTTTTTGTTCAGGCGTTTTAAAATTTCCTCAGAGTTTAAAACCTCCATCATCCTTTCAGAATCATCTTCCTCCCCAAACCGCAGGATGTCCTTATCCCCCGAATAGGCCGGAGAAAACAAATCTTTTGAAACCGAACCGGGCCTAACCGGGAATAAGGTTACCGAAGCTTTAAACTTGGGTGTGATAATAAATGAAACCAGAGTTGAAATTACAATGGCGGCACTGCCAAGAATTAAAAAATGTTTCTTCCATTTAAGGAGAAGAACCAACAGGTTTGTTGAATCAAAATTGTTCCGGTCTTTTTGTTCGTTCATGAGAGGTAAAATAAAATTACTGGGTTAAGGGTGTTTTCGTTTTAGGATTATGAGTAAATGGGTTATAAGTTTATGGGTTTAAGAGGTTATAAGTTTAAGAGTTTAAAAGTTTAATAGTTTAATAGTTTAATAGTTTATGTTCAGTGCGAATTAAAAAGGGAATTAAACTTACCTTTATTTTCATTCCTGTAAGAGTTCATTTTTAGTCGACAGCAAATTCTTCTTTTTGAATTTGGGAAGGAATTTTATCCCCGTTTTTTACAATCTGATATAATGATTTTAAGTTAATAATCCCTGTAACAAAGGAAAGCAAAATATAAAAACCGGTCATGGCAGCGAAACAAATAATCCAGTTGCTGTGAACCGATTTAGAAATATAACCCAAGGTGAGAATCCCGGCTGCAAAAAATCCAAATTTTAAAATCATGCGCAAATTAACTTTAAATTTAAAAATATATTGCACAATGATTATTTGAGTTAACGCGGCAAGCCCCTGAGTAAAAAAACTTGCAATGGCCGACCCAAAGGCCTGGAGATGCGGAATGAGAAAAATGTTCAAAATAATATTTAATAACATTCCGCCTCCGGCCATTATGTTAAGTGCTTTTAAATTTCCATTGGCGGTAAGCAGCGTGCCAAAAATGTAAGAAGATGAAACAGGGATGAAGCAGCCCATAAGCAAACCGAAAACAGGCGCTGAAGCTTCCGCATGTTCATGATAGAGTAATTTCATAATTTCCTCTCGGTAAAAAAAAGAACCCGAAGCCACCATTATAGCGGGTATCACCAATAGCCGAAATGAAAGCTTTACTAAATCTTCCACCGAATCCTTTTGTTTTAACATCCTCGAAAAAAGAGGCAGGAGTAAACCTGCAAATAAATAAGCAATCATATTTGTGGCATCCAAAAGCCGGTAGGCCTGGGCGTAAATTCCGGCCTGTATGTTATTTTCTCCGTCCGGCAGCATCCGTTCCATCATCACAGTGTCTATCCTGTTATAAAATGTCATTAATAAAATGAGCACTGCAAACGGAAAGCTTTTTTTTAAAATCATCATCGAAAAAGGAAAATTCCACCTGAGTTTAAAAAACTCGGCCTTCCTGAATACAATGATAAAGGCGATGATAGCAGTAAGTCCGTAGGCAATGGTTTGAACATAAATAAACCACTCAATTTTCATGGGCTCGTGTGTCAGGTTACCCCAAAGAAGCACTGCGCAAATGGCAATCATAAAAGTGCGGTCGAGTACAGAAACAACGCTGTCGGTTTTAAAAAGAAATAACCCGGCAATATTGCTCCTTAAATACAAAATGAGGTAAATTAAAAACTGGTTAAAACAAAGCAAAAGCAGAAACTGAAATTGCTTGAAAGAATAACCGATGATCCAGGCGCATAATAGTGAAACTATCATGTACAAAATCCCCAGTGAAAGTTTCAAAGAAAAAATACTTGAAAGATGTTTTTTAATCAGATGGTTGTTTTGCGAAATATTCCTGTTGTTAAAATTAGTTATCCCAAGGTCGAGAAGAATATTAAGGAGGAAAGAAAAATTAAAAAGGGCGTAGTAAAAACCGTAATCTTCCACCCCGATTGAATTTTGCACCGCACGGTCAATGCCTAAAATCCAAAAGGGTTTAATAAGCAGGTTAAGAAAGAGAAGTAAGAGGAGATTTGTTAAAAATTTTCGCTGCATAAATTTTTAAAGAGGGGCAAAGGTAACAGATTTGCAAAAATGTTTTGAAATGGAAAATGTTTAAGAGAAAAGAATCAGGATTCAGGGGTTAACTTCCCTTGCAAATCTGGGGAAGAAACAATATATTTGTAAAAAAAACTCTTACGGGAAAAGTAATGGTTAGAATTGAAGAAAAAAATAACCCCCTTGCTTAAACCCGTTCACACCAAAGGTATGATTGAAGCCGGTTGCGATGAAGCCGGCAGGGGCTGCCTTGCCGGACCCGTTTTTGCCGCAGCGGTAATTCTCCCTCCAAAATTCCGGAACTCCATCCTCAACGATTCCAAGCAACTCAGCGAAAAATGCAGGTATGAATTAAGAGATATCATTGAAAAAAAGGCCATTTCTTTTGCCGTTGCCAGGGTAGAGCATAATGAAATAGATAAAATAAATATTTTAAACGCTTCCATTCTGGCCATGCACAAAGCAATAGGGAAATTGAAAATTGCACCTCAAACACTTATCATTGATGGAAACCGGTTTAAAAAATATCTGACCAAAGCCGGAAAACCAATTCAGCATTTTTGCATTATTGGCGGTGATGCAAAATACATGGCCATTGCCGCAGCTTCCATACTTGCAAAAACCTACCGGGATGATTTCATGAAAAAAATTCATTTGGAGTTTCCCCAATATAATTGGGATTCAAATAAAGGATATCCCACAAAGGATCACCGAAATGGAATAAAAAGCCATGGTGTTTCCCCCTACCACAGGTTAAGCTTTAAATTGCTTTCAACCCAATATGAACTGGAGTTCTGATTTTTCTCATTCTCCTTTTTCCAATAGGTATATTCCTTACTTTCGCCCGCTTTAATTATGACATCTTTAGAAAACATACAAGCACCCATCCGCAACGAAATGGAGGAGTTTGAACGCAGGTTCAGACAATCCATGAAAAGCGATGTTCCATTGCTTGATAAGGTTACCAGCTATATTTTAAAACGAAAAGGCAAACAGATAAGACCCATGTTTGTTTTTTTAACAGCAAAAATGTTTGGGAAAGTTAACCAGTCGAGTTATAATGCTGCCGCCCTGATTGAACTTTTGCACACTGCCACCCTCGTGCATGATGATGTGGTGGATGGGGCTTTCGAAAGAAGGGGTTTTTTTTCTGTAAATGCTCTTTGGAAAAATAAAATATCTGTGCTTATCGGAGATTATTTATTGTCGAGGGGTTTGTTGCTTGCCGTTGATTCAGGAGAATTTAATTTGCTCCGCATTGTTTCAAATGCAGTGAAACAGATGAGTGAAGGGGAATTACTTCAGATTGAAAAGGCCAGGAGGCTGGATGTGAATGAAAAAATTTATTTTGAAATAATAAGGCAAAAAACTGCTGTGCTCATTGCATCCTGCTGCGCCTGTGGGGCTGTTTCGGCAAAAGCGGGTGACGATATTGTAAAAAAAATGTGGGATTTCGGAGAGAAAACCGGAATAGCATTCCAGCTAAAAGACGATTTATTTGATTACGGCAGTGCCGACATAGGGAAACCAACTGGAATTGATATAAAAGAAAAAAAAATGACGCTTCCTCTGATTTATGCCTTATCAAAATCAACCTGGATTGAAAAGAAAAAAATAATAAATGCCATTAAAAATCACAATGACGATTTTCAGCGTGTTCAGGAAGTGATAGGGTACGTTCTTAAATCCGGGGGGATTGAATATGCCAAAGAAAAAATGATGAAGTATCAGAATGAGGCCCTGATGATTTTGAATTCATTGCCTGCAAATGATTCAAGAGAAAAACTGGAACAACTGGTGAGGTTTACAGTGGAGAGGAAGAATTGATGGGTCCCTTTGAAAATAATAATAATCATTAAGACGTATAAAACAATCTTTTCCTACCCTCACCCTTTTTTCCCTAAAGGGATCAACGCACCATATTAAGCGGACTGGCCCCTTCAGGGATCATGGGTGCGGGAATGAAGAAATTAAAATAAATGTCTAAATGGTATTACTCTTTTATCTTAGGCCGTGGAGCTTTTTTTGGCTCAAGAATTTATCGGGGTATGGTAAATGATATTATTTTTCCCCCGATACTCTTTCTTCGCCATTTTCTCCAAGATATTTTTTTATTGCCGAATGGCCCGCGTAGATCAGAGGTGTTAACGCCACAGCAATAATAAGTTTGCATATATATCCTGTAATAGCGGCATTCATCCAAACGGAAAAGCTCCATTTGCCCGGAATAAAAAATGCAATTCCGGTTACTACAAACGTATCAATGAGCTGTGAAATGGCCGTTGACCCGGTAGAGCGGAGCCAGAGCATTTTCCCTCCTGTTCGGTTTTTGAAAAACCAAAAAACAAATACATCCACCATTTGCGAAGTAAGAAAGGCAACAATACTTCCGGCAATTATCCACATTCCCTGGCCAAAAACCGCCTGAAACTGTTCATCACTTACGGTTGAAATATTTGGATAATCAGCAGCCGGAACCCTGAGGGCAAAAAATAATATTATGAAGGCATAGGTAATTAAGCCCGCTGTGATAAGCGATAACTGCCGAACCCCCTTTTTCCCATAATATTCATTTATCAAATCGGTGGTAAGGAAAACAACCGGCCATGGAATAATTCCAATGCTCATAATAAAGGGGCCGAGCATAATTATTTTTCCGCCAATTAGTTCGGCCACCACGGCATTGGTGATAAAAATTCCGGCAAGGGTGAGATAAACTAAGTTTCTTTTCACTTTCCTTTGAAATCAGCCTTTCTTTTGTTTAAAAAGGCATCCGCTCCTTCTTTAAAATCTTCCGTATTGCAACAATCGCCAAAGGCATTAATTTCAAATTCCAATCCATCCACTCCATCACGGAAGCAGGCATTAACACATTCAATAATTTTTCCAATGGCCAGAGGGGCTTTGGCTTTAATTTTTTCCAGAATCTCAAGGCATTTTGCAATAAGTTGGGCCTGTGGCACCACATAATTTACAAGGCCAAGCTGAAGTGCTTCATCCGCTTTAACCATATCGGCTGTCATAAGTAACTCCAAAGCTTTTGTTTTTCCGATGAGCTGTATGAGACGTTGCGTACCGCCATACCCAGGAATAATTCCAAGGTTTACTTCCGGCTGTCCGAACCGGGAATTTTCTGAAGCTACCCGCAAATGGCAAGCCATGGCCAGTTCACAACCACCGCCCAGGGCAAAACCATTTACGGCTGCAATAACGGGCTTCGGGCAGTTTTCAATCAGGTTAAAAATTTCATGGCCGTTGGCCGACATATTTTTGGCCTTTTCAAGAGTTAACCCTCCAAACTCAGTAATGTCGGCTCCGGCAACAAAAGCTTTCTCCCCGGCTCCTGTAATAATAATTCCCTTTACCTCATGGTTGCTATAGGCATCCTTCATTGTATCTTTAATTTCTGAAAGGGTTGAAGTGTTTAAGGCATTCAACTTATCGGGCCGGTTTATGGTTATTATTAAAATGCCGGATTCGGTTTTTGTAAGAAGATTTGTGTAAGGCATGAAAAACGAAATTAGTTAATAACTGATGTTACGCAAAAGTCCGAAGGATTAATATTATTATAAAAAATGAGAGGGTATATAATTTTAAAATCCCGTAGGGATGGCATTATTATATCACCCTTTCAGGGTTTTGTTTCGTTAGGGTTTCATTCTTTTTATAATAATAACATCCCTTCGGGATTTTATTGTTTTGCGTAACATCAGTTAATAATTTAATTAACCCCATGCATCCTCTTTTTAAGCCATGGAAACAAAATAAATAAAACTAAGGATGTGGTTCCGCTTAGTCCAATGAATACGCAAAAAAACGTGAACAGGTTGTTGATTTCAATTCCAAGAAAAGATGGCATAACAGCAGCTGTTTCAACCGGGCTTTCCCCGGCACCCGGAGGAATGAGAGCGCTTAAAGTTCCGGCAAATTTATTGGCTGCGGCATTGGCTAAAAACCAGGTTCCCATCAGCAGGGATGAAAAACGCAAAGGGGCAAGTTTGCTAACCATGCTTAAACCAATGGGTGATAAGCTGAGTTCTCCCATGGTATGTAAAATATACAAGGCCCATAACCACCACATGGTAATTTTCTCGGTAGATGAAACACCGTGAACAGCATATGCAATTACAATATAACCCAAAGCAAGAAGTAATAAACCAAATGCCATTTTTAGCGGGGAGGAGGGTTCGAGGTTTCGCTTATTCAGTGCATTCCAGAACATGGTAAACAATGGAGCCAGAAGAACTATTGCCAACGGGTTGATGGACTGAAACCAGGAGGCAGGCATTTCCCAGGAGCCGATAAACCGGTTGGTTTGGGAATCGGCAAAAAGGGTAAGCGAAGCGCCCGCCTGCTCAAAGCAGGCCCAGAAAAAAATAACAAAAAAAGCAAGAATGAAAATAACGCTTATCCTCTCCCGTTCCTCTTTGTTTAATGATTTATCAGAAAAAATAATCAAAGGCATTATTATCATTGATGCATATATCAAATAGCCAATGGGATCAAAACTTACGGTAAACATATTTTTAAAGTTCAGCAAAAAGAAAATAATAGCCACTGATCCTCCAATTATTCCATAAGTTTTTATATCCATTTTTTGCCTTGGCATCCCAACGGCTTCTCCCTCTGGAGTGATAAGATATTTGTTTTTTAACAGTTCAAAAGTAATGGTGCTGATAAGCATTCCAGTTCCTGCAGCAAGAAAACCCCAGCGGAAATCATGAATGTTTCCGGTATCTCCTAATCCGCCACATACCAAAGGGGAGAAAAAAGCCCCCAGGTTAATGCCCATGTAAAATATTGTGAAAGCCCCGTCAATTCGGTGATCTCCTTTTGGATAAATTTGCCCCACCATGGTTGAAATATTCGGTTTAAAAAATCCATTGCCTATGATAAGAAAAGTTAAGCCGGCCCACATCATCGAAATGGCTGAGGCACTCTGAACCCCATCTGTAACAGTGCTGCCGCTAAAAAACATCAGAAACTGACCGATAGCCATAAGTATACCCCCAACAAGAATACTCCTGCGATTCCCCCAATACCTGTCACTAATATAACCTCCAAGCAAAGGAGTTAAATAAACCAGCCCTGTGTAGCTTCCATAAATATTAGAGGCATCGGCATTGGTCATAAAAAGTGCCTTGGTCATAAAGAGAATAAAAATTGCTCTCATGCCGTAATAGCTGAATCGTTCCCACATTTCGGTGGCAAACAGTAAGTAAAGTCCTTTGGGATGGCTTTGGTTTGATGACATAAATGATTTTATAAAGTTGGTTTTTTTATGAAAAAAGTGAACAAGGCAAATCTTGTCGGTACCTTACGGAAGGCGAAGGCGTTGGCGAAAATATAATTTCTTAAGTAATAAAGAATTGTTTTTTATCAGACGGGGGAACCTGAGGCAGTGTTTTCTTCCAAAACACGGCAAAGCCATTTTACTAAAAAAAACATAATGGCTGCACCTGCAAGGCAGATAATAACATTAATTCCAAAAAAATAAGCCTTGTTTTCAAAAAGATCCCATTTTCCGGCAATAACTCCCGAAAGCTTATTTCCGATGGAGGTGGCTAAAAACCACCCGCCCATCATGAGGGAGGTAATACGTGGCGGACTTAATTTTGAAACCAGTGATAAACCTACAGGACTTAGAAAAAGTTCGCCAATGGTAATAACAAAATACGACCCGATAAGCCAAAGCGATGTGGCTTTGTTTTCAGTTATGTTTGTAAACAAAACAGCCAATACCATAACCACCGCTGACAAGGCCGTTATAAAAAGGCTCCATGATATTTTTGCCGGAAGTGAGGGTTCTTTTTTTCTTTTCCGAAGCCAGGCGAAAAACCCAACTACAAGAGGTGTTAACAGGATAATGAAAAATGGATTTACCGACTGATATATTTCGGTGGAAATAATTTTAATTGAATTGCCTTCTGCCGGCCATTGCGATTTGTCAAGATTTTGCAGGTATGGATGGGTGCCAAGAATTTTTATTTTATTTCCGCTGCCATCTTTTGCCGGCCTGAAATAGTTATCAATTTTCGGAAAGGAATCGGGAGTAGCACTTATGGATTGTAACATACCCAGGGGTTTTGCTACCGGTTCAATTATTTCAGGGATGCTTCTATCGGTATATGATTCGGCAAAAGAAGTTAGGGCCGAAGCATTTTGTTTAAACACGGCCCAAAAAATTATTGCCACGGCAAATATTGAAAGCAGGGCGGCAATGGGTGCCTTGTCTTTTTTAGATGCCCTCCCCCAGAGTGAAATAAAAAATCCAATGATCGGGATAGCCGCAAAAATAAATGCATCGGTTGAATCGGAGCCGAAAATATTTGAAGGAATGAACCAGCCAAAACCACCAAATATTACAGCCGGCAAAAAAACAAAAAGCATCACCTTTGAAAAGGGCATATCCTCGGGATTGGGAGGTTTCCTGAGGTCGGCAGAAATTATATGTTTGGTTCCGTTCATAAACCAAATCAGACCAATGATCATCCCGATTCCGGCAGCTCCGAAAGCATACCCCCATCCATATTTATTTCTCATGTATGCGGCTACAAAATTGCAAACAAATGCACCCAGGTTAATGCCCATGTAAAATATACTGTATCCCGAATCTTTGAATGATTTATATTGGTCATTATTATATAAATTACCGAGCAGGGTTGAAATGTTTGGTTTGAAAAACCCGTTCCCGATAATAATAAGCAAAAGGGAAATCCAGAAGGAAGTGTATCCGGGAATTGACAACCCCAGGTATCCTGCCGCCATCAAACTGCCTCCTATTAAAATTGATTTGCGGTAACCCAGAATCCGGTCGGCAAGGAGGCCTCCAAGAAAAGGTGTGAGGTATACAAGAGCAAGGTAAGTACCAACAATATCTGATGCGGTTGCTTTATCAAGTCCCATCCCTCCCTTATCCGAATCAGTAAGATACAGGAATAGGATTCCGAGCATGAGGTAGTACCCGAATCGTTCCCACATTTCGGTAATAAACAGGACAGGTAAACCTTTTGGATGTTTGGTTTGCAAATTAAGGTATGTTAAAATTTTTAGATTTGAAGATTCAACGTTTTACCTATATTTTTCCAGGAAACCACTTCTCCGTAAAACTACAAATTCTCAAGAATAAAATTTGTCATCTTAGTATAAAGATGCAGGCGGGTATTGCCTCCGTAAATCCCATGATTTTTGTCGGGGTAATAAAAAAGATCGAACTGTTTGTTTGCATTTACCAATGCATTTACCATTTCAACCGAGTTTTGAAAATGAACATTATCATCGGCTGTGCCATGAACCAAAAGGTATTTTCCCTTCAGCTCATCTACATGGTTAATGGGTGAATTATCATCATAGCCGTTCGGATTTTCCTGTGGCGTTTGCATGTATCGTTCGGTATAAATTGAGTCGTAAAAACGCCAGTTTGTTACCGGGGCTACGGCAATGGCCATTTTAAAAACGCCTTCCTTAATTGAATTTCCTTTTGTTATGCAAAGGGAACTCAAATAGCCTCCGTAACTCCAACCCTGAATACCAATTCTGCTTTTATCCACAAAAGACAAGGAACCCAGAAATTTTGCGGCCTCCACCTGATCAATGGTTTCAAGCTTCCCAAGTTCTTTGTAAGTGCATTTTTTGAATTCGGCCCCCCGGGCCCCTGTTCCGCGGTTATCCACCGAAACAATAATATAGCCTTTTTGTGAAAGATACTGATACCATAATTCGTTTCCTCCGCCCCATTTGTTTTCAACGGTTTGAATTCCCGGCCCACCGTAAACATACATCAAAACAGGGTATTTTTTTGAGCTGTCGAAGTTGGCCGGTTTTATCATCCATCCATTGAGCGAATAGCTTTCGGATGTTTTGGCACCCTCGGCCGATTTGGGAGTGAATTTGAAAAATTCTTTGATTGTAATAGTATAAAGGCCCAGGGTGTCTTTTAAAGTTCGGTTATCTTTAATAACTCTGATTTCTTTACCAGAGGCATCATTAAGCGTGATTTGATAAGGAGTGTAAGCATCCGAAAAATAATTTATGTAATATTGAAATTGCCCGCTGAAGGAAGCCTCATTAAAGCCGTTTTTCCCGGTGAGGGTTTTCTTTCCGGTTCCGTCTATTTTTATTGAATACAATTTTCTAACTATCGGACTTTCTTCGGACGAAATATAAAAAAGAGTTTGGTTTTTTTCATCCACTCCTTTAAAATCTGAAACATCCCAGTTTCCGTTTGTTATCTGCCGGATTAATTTTCCGTTTGTTTCGTACAGATAAATATGGTTAAACCCGCTTTTTTCACTGGTCCATATAAAATGTTTTTTATCATCAAAAAATGTCAGGTCGTTGCTGATACCAATGTAGGTTAAACTTGTTTCGCTGAGTATAGTTTTTGTTTTCCCGGTGGAGGCATCTGCCAGCAAGAGGTCTAATTTGTTTTGATGGCGGTTCATTTTCTGAACAGAAAGGAGGCCCGGATCCTGAGTCCATTTTATTCTTGGAATGTATTCGGTTTCTTCAGTACCTCCTGCTAAACCCGCGGTAGTTTGTGCTCCTTCAACAGGAATACTTTTTAGGGTTTCAATGTCGAAAATACGAATGGAAACTTTTGCGTTTTCCTCCCCTGCTTTTGGGTACTTGTAGCGGTACTGGGCAGGATAAAGGGAACCATATTTTTCGAGTGAAAATTCTTTCACCCTGCTTTCATCAAAACGATAAAAAGCAATTTTTTTTCCATCCGGTGACCAGAAAAATGCCTTGTCGAAAGAAAATTCCTCCTCGTAAACCCAATCGGTTGCCCCATTTATTGTTTCGTTCCATTTGCCATCCTTGGTAACTGCTGTTTCGGTTCCGCTAATCAGATCTTTTACAAACAAGTTATTTTCATTTACAAAGGCCACTTTATTTCCCTCAGGTGAAAATTCGGCCAGCCTGACTTTTGTTTCTGTAAGCGGGGAGAGTTTCTCTGTCTTAAAATCATACACAAAGTACAATTCCCTGGTAGAATGCCGGTAGATGGATTCTGTTTCCGATGAAATTAAAACCCTTGTTTCATCTGCCGAAAATTGATAGCTTTCAATTTCAATTGGATTTTCTTTTCCCTCTGGAATAAGTTCATTTTGTTTTACCAAAGTATCGGTGGCCTTTCCGGTTTTATAAGAATATTTCACAATAAAGTTTTCTGTTCCGTTGCTTTCTAGCGAGGTATAATGAATGCCATCTTTCATCGATATTAAGCCATCCACGGTTTCGGCTTTGAATTTATTTTCTTTCCATATTTCTTCGAGGGTAAAATTCCGCTTCGCATTTTTTTGTTTTTCAACCGCAGCAGCGGCACTCCTAATTTGCTGCTGAAGTTTTTGAGTGTCAATTTTAAATTGCTGGGCAAATATTCCGTTTTCTGAAAACAGAAACATAATGTACAAAAAGAAAAATGGGCCTTTATTGCTGGAAAAAATCAGATTGTGGAAAATAAAAAATCGGGGATTGCTCATAATAAAATCCTTATTATTGTTTTGTTCTGTAATGAAGAGCAATCACTCCGCCAGAAAATTTTTTCGTTTCTACAAGTTCCAACATAATTTTTTCATTTACATTTTTAAATAACGGCATTCCTTGTCCTAATATAATTGGATTAACAAAAAACCAGAATTCATCAATTAGTCCTGAATTAAGAAGGGAAAGCGATGCGGATGGACTTCCGAAAATTAAAATATTTTTTCCTTCCTCTTTTTTTAATTCATTAATTTTTTCCGAAAGATTTTCGCTGATAACTTTTGTGTTAATGAGTTCCTTTTCTTTCATTGTTTTTGATAAAACAACCTTTGAAACCTTGTTGTACCAGGTTGAATGTTCAATGTCGTGTTTTGTTGCGTTTGGTTGTTGGGCTGCTTTTGGCCAGTAACTTTGCATCATTTCATAAGTTACCCGTCCGTAAAGAGCGGTGTCGGCCTGTTCGGTCATGGTGGCAACAAAATCAAACATTTCATCGTCAACGTATATCCAGTCCATTTCTCCTTTTAACCCCGCCACAAAATTGTCGAGAGAGGTGTGCATAAAAAAGATTAATTTTCTGCCTGCCCCGGGTGCTTTTTCTTTGTTCATCTTTTTAATTTTTGAATTTTTTTTTCAGGAATCACCATCCAGTAAATTGCCAATGCCACCCAAAATGCTACCCTCTTCTTTTCTGGTTCCGGTACCATAGGCGAGAATCCTCCCGGCAAGCCGGCTGATCGGGAGAGATTGAATCCAAACTTTTCCGGGTCCGCGGAGGGTGGCAAAAAACAATCCTTCGCCTCCGAACAAGGTGTTTTTTATTCCGCCAACAAATTGAATGTCGTAATCAACTCCACTGGTGAATGCCACAATGCAACCGGTATCAATTTTTATCAGTTCCCCTGCTTTTAAATCTTTTTCTATAATATTCCCTCCGGCATGAACAAAGGCCATTCCATCACCTTCCAGCTTTTGCATAATGAATCCTTCTCCTCCAAATAAGCCGGTTCCTAATTTTTTTTGAAATTCAATTCCAACGGACACTCCTTTGGCAGCGCACAAAAAAGAATCTTTCTGGCAAATCATTTTCCCGTTGAGCAGGGATAAATCCATGGGAATAATTTTCCCCGGATAAGGTGATGCAAAGGTGGCATGTTTTTTTCCGGTGCCAATATTTGTAAAGGCGGTCATAAAAAGGTTTTCACCCGTAAGAAGCCGCTTTCCTGCCGAAAATAATTTTCCCAGCACTCCGCCCTGGTTTTGAGAACCATCACCAAAAAGAGTTTCCATCTGAATCCCCTCTTCCATCATCATAAAGCTTCCCGGCTCGGAAATTACGGTTTCATTCGGGTCGAGTTCAATTTCGATGCATTGCATTTCCTCTCCCGAAATTTTGTAGTCAATTTCATGGTTTTTTTTCATGAGAAAAAAGTTTTAAAGGGATTTATATTGAAAGAAATAAAAAAAATTCACCACAGATTGCACAGATTAAAAAAAGGGTTTAATAATCCGATTTTATGCGACAATTTATCCCGATTCAACTATTGCTGCACACGACTCACTTCACACTTCCCTCTACTCACTTCTCACTACCAACCACCACATTCCCCACAATTCCTTTTTTCACCAGATATTCGGCAATCTGCACAGCATTGGTTGCAGCACCCTTTCGCAGGTTATCGGCCACAATCCACATATTAAGCGCCCGGGCATTCGATTCATCTTTCCTTATCCGTCCAACAAAAACTTCGTTTTTCCCTTCAGCAAATTTGGGCATGGGGTAGCGGTTTTCCCCGGGATTATCCTGAACAATTACTCCTTCGGTTTCATTTAAAATTTTTCTAACTTCTTTAATTTCGTACTCTTTCAAAAACTCCACATTTACCGCTTCGGAATGGCCTCCAACCACAGGAACCCTTACGGCAGTTGCTGTTAAAGCTATGGTGTAATCACCTAAAATTTTTCTCGTTTCATTCACCAGTTTCATTTCTTCTTTGGTATAGCCATTTTCTAAAAAAACATCACAATGCGGAATGCAGTTTTTATCAATAGAATAATGATAGGCATTTTGTTCTTTTTCTTTTTCATCCTGCATCCCGGCTCTTTCCCTTTCCATTTGCCTTACTGCTTTTACTCCGGTCCCGGTAATGGATTGGTAGGTTGAAACAACAACCCTTTTAATTCCGTATTTTTTATGAAGGGGGGCAAGAACCATTACAAGTTGTATCGTGGAGCAGTTCGGGTTTGCAATAATTTTGTCGGCCTCGGTTAAAATTCCGGCATTTATTTCCGGCACAATTAATTTTTTATCAGGGTTCATTCTCCAGGCAGAAGAATTATCAATAACGGTGGTTCCGGCTGCGGCAAATTTTGGTGCAAGTTCGAGAGAAGTTGAACCCCCTGCCGAAAACAAAGCAATTTCGGGGAGTTTTTTTATTGCTTCATCCGAGGAAACAATTTTATATTTTTTTCCTTTGAAAGAAATTTCTTTTCCAATTGATTTTTCAGTGGCAACGGGAATTAGTTCAGATACCGGGAAATTTCTTTCTTCCAGCACTTTTAACATTACTCCGCCAACCAGGCCGGTGGCTCCTACAACTGCAACTTTCATAAAAATATTATTTTAATTTTTTGCCGAAATTAAATTAATTTTTTTTTGGGTTAATTTAATTTTGATGTGATGGCTGAATTTCCGAGAGTCACGGTAGGGACAAAATATCGGTAGAAGAATCCCTTTAGAGACACACAAGTGCCGTCAGGCACGGAATATATTTCCAATATGATTATTCCATTTCCCATTTGAATTAGTCCAAAAAATTATCCAAATTATTATCCTGGCACTCAATCATATTTCGTGAACTTTTCTATCAATAGTTTTTATTTATTTTCTCACTTTTTTTATACGACAAACAGCCTGTGGCTGTTTGAGCGAGCCCCCGTAAAAGTAAGCAAAAAATCGAAAAATCTGATGAACCCTGCGATGGCTGTTGTCGCACATCCAGCGGCCTACCGGGCCACATCCATTACAACAGCCCCCAAACGCTTCCGCACCAGATTTTTCAGAGAGCCCCCCGCGATTTGAGATGTAGATTGTTTTCTCTTTAGATGGAATTTCTAATAAAATGCAGGCTTAACATACAAAGAAATTTACTAGACTAAATTATTTGGGTAATGGTATTATATTTCGTCCCTGAGAACATTGGTTTTGGGTTGTGGTTTTCTACTAATTTATTGTTCCTGGCGGAACAAAAACAAAATTCATATATATTTAATTTCTCTACAACCCATCAAAATTATTATAACCCCTCAAACCTAAAAAATGGTTTACATAACGTCATAGTATTATCTTTGCTTTAAATATTAATCCATATTCCTTACCTCCTATTCTTTTCCCCTTGAATCAACAAAATTTATCTTCTCAATTTGTTGCGAAAACACTTTTCGGACTGGAAGGAATCCTGGCTGAGGAACTAAAAAATTTAAGAGCCACCAAAATTGTTGTTCTTCACCGCGCGGTTGGTTTTTCGGGAGATAAAAAATTAATGTATGAGGCCAACCTTAAGCTAAGAACTGCATTGCGGATCTTAAAAAGAGTTTTTTCTTTTTCCGCAACCAATAGTCAGGAACTTTACACTAAGGTGCAGGAAGTTTATTGGGATAGGTTTTTCAGTGCGGAGGATACCATTGCGGTTGATTCATCGGTGAGTTCCGAACATTTTCCGCATTCACAATTTGTATCTCAAAGGGTAAAGGATGCCATTGTGGATCAGTTTAGGGAAAAAACAGGTAAAAGGCCTTCGGTGGATCTCGAAAACCCGAAGTTCAGAATCAATATTTACATAAACAAAGATTCCTGCACCCTATCGCTCGACAGTTCGGGAGCCTCCCTTCACAAAAGGGGTTACCGCTTGCAAATGAGCGAGGCTCCTCTGAGTGAGGTTTTGGCTGCGGGATTAATTCTTCTTTCAGGGTGGGATGGGAAATCAACTTTAATTGATCCCATGTGCGGATCGGGAACCATCTTAATTGAAGCGGCATTGTTTGCAAGTAAAATTCCCCCCGGAATATTCAGAGAGAATTTTGGCTTTATGAATTGGAAAGATTTTGATCCGCTTGTATGGGAAGAAATTTTAAAAACTTCGAGAGAGAGTATTTCGTTATTCCCGGGCAAAATTATTGGGTCAGATATTTCGGCAAATGCAATTGAAGCGGCAAAAAAAAACATTATTAACGCAGAGTTTGATGTAAATTTAAAGGATGGTAATTACATAACTTTAATGAAATCGGCCTTTGATTTACTTGAAAAGACGGAGGATGCTGGATTGATAATAATGAATCCCCCTTATGGAGAAAGAATAAAACAGGATGATATTATTTCATTTTACAAAATGATTGGTAATACCCTGAAACAAAAGTATGAGGGATATGATGCCTGGGTTTTAAGCGCAAACCTGGAAGCGTTAAAATTTGTGGGTCTTCATCCTTCTAAAAAAATTTCATTGATGAACGGACAACTGGAATGTAAATTTCAGAAGTACGGCATTTATCCGGGGACAAAAAAAACATCCACCGTTTCCCTTATTGAGTGAAAACTTTACCTGGACAGAAAACATAAGATTACCCGGTTCCTAAAACCCTTGTTTTTTATCAAAACAATTCCAGGTGTATAGCAAATTGGGTCATAAGATGAATTTGTTTTGGTAAAAAAAAAATGATGGGATTTTGTCCCTCGGTGTTTTAGTGGAAGTTCTTTTTTTGCCACAAAAGCATTAAACATCACACATTGGTGCAGCAACACTTTGGTGTGCAGGCACAACTGTGTGCAGAAATATTTCCTTATGCGGCAGGCTGTCCGCGACCCCATTTCGTCACTATAAATTTCCAATCGCCAGAAAAAAAATGTACCTTTGAAAAAATTCATTTGACAATGAGGCTTTATGTTGACACATCAGTTTTCGGTGGTTATTTTGAGAAGGAATTTCAACGATGGACTCGTAAGCTTATTGACGAAATATTTAAAAGTAAGTACACGGCTATAGTTTCTGATATTACTTTAGCTGAGTTAGAAATGGCCCCTCAAAACGTTCGAGATTTAGCAGACAAAATTATTTCAGAAAATGCTGAACTTGTGACAGCGGGACCACTTGACAAGGGTTTAGCCGAAAAATACTTATTAGAAAAAATCGTGACAGAAAAATTTCGTGCTGATGCATTACATATTGCCATTGCGACAATAAACAAGGTTGATGTACTTGCGAGCTGGAACTTTAAACATATTGTAAATTTAAATAGAATACGACAATATAATTCAGTAAATTTAAAACATGGACATTCAATGATTGAAATTCGAAGTCCAATGGAAATCGTAGAAATATGAAAACAAAGGCAGAAAAAAAATCCAGCAAAGGCCGGACAAAATTTAGAGCGGTAGAATTTCAAAGAAAAAGACGACAGGAGTTAAGTGATTTATTTAATTCTGACCCGACTGAATTTTGGAAACGATTAGAGATTGTGCGAAAAAAATATCGCAATAAATTCAGACAAAAGGAGAAGCACTCCGCATAAAAGGTTGCTTAAATACAATTTAGGTTTTGCTGGTGGGTCCGGGTTCGCCTCGGCTTTTATTTTTTTTACTTTCGAATGGTTGGACAAGGCCGTGGCAGTTAATAAAGAAACCCTAAACCCGCATTTAGCACAATACGCTGTGCAATCCCCCTGCATGCAGAAACTCTTCGGTATGCAGGCACACTTCCAAAGAGAAACTTTTCGTAATGCAGGTATTAAAGTCCCAATGGTCATGCAGCCTTTATAAAAAACCCCTCTTAATTACCAAAAACAATAGTACCTTTATGCCTTCTAAAATGAATCATCTTTAATGAAAAAATATTTACTTTCCCTTATAATCATCCCTGCATTTGTTTTAATAATTAATCCGGCACTTGCCAGCCACATTTCGGGAGGAGAAATAACCTATCAATGCCTTGGAAATAATCAATACAAAATAATTCTTAACCTTTTCAGGGATTGTTCGGGAATTGATATGGCTGCTTCCGAAACCATCACTGCCTCCAGCGGCTGTGGTACCCAAACTTTATCTGCAACATTAATGAACCCGGGAGGAACTGAAATTTCACAAATATGTTCTGCGCAGATTGGAAACAGCACCTGCAATGGCGGGTCCCTTACCGGCATGCAAAAATATTCTTATGAGGCCATGGCTACTCTGCTGCCCTGTGCCAATTGGGTTTTCAGCTGGACCACCTGTTGCAGGAATGTAACCGTGAATGTTCCTACAAGCACAGGGGATGGGTCATACCTTGAGGCAACTTTAAACAGCACGGTAAAACCCTGTAATGTTTCCCCCGAATTTTTTGCCCAGCCCATTCCAAGTGTTTGCATAAATCAACCGGTAATTTATAATTTATCGGCTTCAAACAATGATGGCGATTCACTGGTTTACTCTTTTATTGCAGCAAAAAGTGATGCCACCACCCAACTCGTTTATTCATCTCCGTACTCTGCCACCAACCCCATCAATGGAATATCTATTAATTCGCCCACCGGGACTTTAAATTTTACCCCTTCTACCCTTGGAAATTTTATTGTGGCCGTTCAAATTTCAGAGTACAACTCTTCGGGTATTTTAATTGGCACCGTAATGCGCGACATTCAATTCATGGTTGTTAGCTGCACAGGAAACAGTTCCCCTAATGCATCTTCAGGAACCATAACAGGATTAACCGGAACAGCGGTAGCCACCGGTTCCTACGCACTTCAGCTTTGTTCAGGAGGAAATTTTTCTTTTAATATTCAGGTGGGAGATAATAATGCAGCCGACACGGTATTATTAACTTCAGATATCGCCTCAATTTTACCGGGGGCTTCTTTTTCTTCTTCCAGCGGAAATCCTGCATCTGCGGTAATATCTTGGTCAGATACAGGTTCCTTTACAGGTACAAAAAATTTCACAGTCACTGCTAAAGATAATGTATGCCCGGTTCCGGGAATACAAACTTTTGTTTATACCGTTACCATTAATAACGGAACTTACGCCTGGGGTAGCTCCACCATCTGCGGAAATCAGCAATCCCAGTTAAATGCCAGCGGAGGCAGTATTTTTCAGTGGACAGTCCTTAGTGGAGATTCAATTGTGGTTGGAACAAATTTTTCGTGTAATCCCTGTTCAAATCCCCTCGCAGGTCCCGACACTACCACTTCCTATCTTGTTACGAGTAATATTTCGGGAGCCTGCGCAAATAAAGATACTGTAGTAGTTTCAGTGGTACCCGGCTTTACTTTTTCAAAAACGCAATCAAAAACATCCATCTGCCTTCAGGAGCAGGTGCAATTTTTGGTTACTGCCACCGGTTCTTTTTCCTACCAGTGGTCCCCTTCTTCGGTTTTTAATAATGCTGCGGTAAATAATCCTATTGCCACATTTTTTTCAGGTGGGACAAAAACGGTTTACTTTACAATTACCAATTCATCAGGTTGCTCTAAAACAGATAGTATGACCGTGGTGGTGTCTCAGAGTCTAAAACCCGACATTGTTATTGTTGCCGATACCACTGTTTGTGCCGGAAGCCCGGTACAAATGAATGCAACCATTGTGAATACCATTCCTTCTTCATGTGGGTTGAGTTCGGGAAACTGCCAGGGAAGCCCTTCTCAAATTACTGTTGGAACAGGTTTAAATCTCTTAAATAATACCACTTACCCTTCTCCCTACGGAAACTGGTACATGGGTGCAAAACACCAGCTTCTTTTTACTGCATCTGAACTTAATTCTTTAGGATTTCAGGGAGGTCAAATTACTTCCATTGCATTAAATGTTTCCTCCATCAGCGGCACCACCATTTATAAAAATTTTGAAATAAAAATGGGATGCACTCCACTCGATTCGCTTACCGCATGGCAAAACGGGTTAGTAACTGTTCTCCCAGCACAAACTGTAAATATTATTGCCGGATGGAATTTTCATACCTTTTCTAACGGTTTTGACTGGGATGGCACTTCAAACATTATTGTTGAATTTTGTTTTAATAACCAACCTGACACATGGACAAATAACTCTCCCACATTTTATACCCCAACTTCGTTTAATTCGGTAATATATTATAATGCCGATAACTCCCCTATGTTATGCTCTTCCCCTGCATTTGCAACCACCAGCATCAACCGGCCCAATGTTTTGTTTTCGGTTTGTTCAGGAGGCAGCGGAAATAGTGGATATTCCTATGCATGGTCCCCTGTTTTTGGTTTAAATAATCCGGGTATTTCAAACCCCGTTGCAACCATTAACAACGATACTTCTTACAATGTAATTGTTGCCGATACCATTGGAGGTTGCAGCGATACTGCAAGTATTAATCTCCATATTGTTCCGAACTTTACTTATGTACTTTCCCAATCAGATTCTGCTGTTTGCGAGGGGGATTCTGTAATGTTTTCAATTACCCCAAACCCTCAGGGTAACTATTTTTATGACTGGAGTCCGGATAACCTTTTAAACGACACATCAATTTCAAACCCGGCAGGTATTTTCGACAGTGCAGGAACGTTTAAATTTTTTGTTGAAATTTCAAGTGAAGGAGGTTGTTCGAAAATGGACAGTGCAACTGTAAATGTGGCCGCAACCCCGTTGCTTAATGTAACTGGAGATGCGGGCATCTGCAAAAATGATTCGAGCCAGCTCCTGGTTACAGGTGGAAATAATTATTCCTGGTTGCCCTCTAACGGGTTAAATAACGATGGAATTTCAAATCCCAAAGCCAGCCCATCCTCAACCACAATGTATACTGTTTCAAGCTCCGGAGCTAATGGATGCAATGGCACTGCAGATTTTACTGTTAATGTTTTCCCGTTACCAATAGTTAACCTGGGTGGTGATACTTCCATTTGTGCTTCTATTATTTTAAATGCCGGGAGCGGTTTTGTTTCGTACCTCTGGTCAACGGGCTCTACGGCTCAAAGCATTAATGCCAGCGTTGCCGGAACCTATACCGTTGCGGTAAAAGATTCCATGGGCTGCACAAATAAAGATACCATCGTAATTTATGATTCGGGTTCGTTGGCGCAGATTACAAATGCACCCGATACTATTTGCATTACTGATAATTCTACTTCACTAAGCGGAACCCCTTCGGGAGGGAACTGGTTTGGACTCGGAATTTCGTCCAATGGAATTTTCAATCCGGGGTTGGCGGGAACAGGGCTTCATAATATCATTTATTTGGTTTCTGTAAATGGGTGCACCGATGCCGATACTGTATTGATTTTTGTTGATTCCTGTTTGGTAGGAATTAATTATCCGGAGGAGAAGGAAATGAATATTAAAATTTTCCCCAATCCGAATGAGGGGAAATTTTCTGTTTTGGTTTCACCCATTGCTTCAGGATTGAAAAACATCAGATCCGGTATTTATGATTTGGAAATTTTCAATATTTATGGCGAGGTTGTTTACAAATCATTTTTTACGGCCGGTTTGGGGCAAAGGGTAGAAGTAGATTTATTAAAACCCGGCCAGGGAATTTACTTTTTAAGAATTGCCGGAGAAAATTTGATAGCCGTTAAAAAAATATTGATTAACTGATATTACGCAAAAACATTAATTTCCAAAATACAAATATCAAAATACAAATAATATTCAATATCAAAATTTCAACTTTCAAACCGTCTGATATCTTGATTTTTCGATTATTGTCGAAAAAATCTTCTTTAGCGGTTTAGAATTTTTTTTATTGGTCATTGGATTTTTTTTGCAATTTGATTATTGTTATTTGTTATTTGAAATAGGGATATGCGTAACTTCAGTGATTAGCTGATTTTAAGAAGAAGGTTTATTAATCGTAGGTTTTAGTATTTACGACTTACGACTCATATGGATTACGAAAAAATTTAAATTTTAAGAGAACAGGTACTAAACCTTGCGTAAAATCAGTAATATTAAAATAAGAAACAAAATTTTACCTATGGAAGCAACGATAACACCGGTTTCGGTTTATGCCGAAAGCACACCGAATCCCACCACCATGAAATTTGTTGCAAACAAATTATTGATTGGTAATGGAGTTACGGTTGAATATACTTCGGCTGCTGAAGCCAAAGAATTTCCGCTTGCTGCACAGCTTTTTAATTTTCCGTTTGTAACCGGGATTTTTATTGCCGGAAATTTTATTTCAGTAACAAAAAACAATCTGGTTGAATGGATGGATGTAACCCTTGAACTGAGGGAATTCATCAGAGATTATCTGGCCTTGAATAATAATAAAACATTTATTCCAGAGGCCGTAAACCCCAAAGAAAAACCCACAACAGAAACAGGAGAAAATATTAAAATTTTAACCGATGATTCCGGAGAAAAAGTATTCACTCCAATTGAACAACGCATTATTGAACTTTTAGAAGAATACATTAGGCCTGCTGTAGAACAGGATGGCGGGGCCATTCAATTTAAATCGTATGATAAGGGCACATTAAGGGTGGTGTTAAAGGGTTCCTGCAGCGGGTGTCCCTCCTCCTCTTTTACATTGAAGGCCGGAATACAAGGTCTTTTTCAAAAAATGCTTCCCGAAGTTACAGAGGTGGTGGCGGAGGAGGCGTAGTCTTCAGCCAGAACTTTCCATCCAATAGTAAAACAATTTTAAAATCTTCAATTATTTATCCCAGGTACAGAATAAAATAAATCCGGTGGCCTCCATAATGAAGTATTTTCTGATTGTTTTTTTTGTTGTAATTTTTTCGGATTGCATTTTTTGCCAACAAAAATCAACAATCGACTCCCTTACCCTCGAACTTAAAAACTCGAAACAGGATACCTCCCAGGTAAAAATTTTGCTCGATTTAACTGCTGAATATTACCTTTCTGATCCTTCGCGGGCAAATGAATTTTGCGAGCGGGCCAGAGAGGTTTCGGAAAAAATAAATTTTAATTTCGGGTTGGCTGAATCTTACGGATGGCTGGCATTCTTTTACAAAATGAAAGGGGATATTCTTCTCGCTTTGGATTATTATAAAAAATCTCTTTTTTATCAGGAGGTCCTTCAGGATAAGGAAGGAATGGCCAGTGCCATAAACAATATTGCTTTAATCTATCAGGATCAGGGTGACATTCAAAGGGCATTAGAATTTTTTCAAATGTCGCTTTCAATTTTGGAGGAAAATAAGGATACAAACAACATTCCCCGCATATTGAATAATTTGGCCTTTATCTACCAAAACCAGGGCGATTTATTAAAGGCATTGGAATATTTTAACAAAGCATTGGTAATTTTTGAAAACACCAAGAATAAAGGGGCCATCGCTGTACTGTTTAACAATATGGCGTTGGTTTACCAAAAGCAAAACGAGGTTGCCAAGGCATTGAATTATTTTAATAAGTCCCGTTCTCTTTATGAAGAAATTAATGACAGGAAAGGAATCTCAATTTCGCTTAACAACCTTGGCAAGATTTACGAAAAACAATGGGTTGAAAAAACGGAAAAGCCCCGCCATGACGATTCGCTTTTAATAAAGGCAATGGAATTTTATCGTAAGTCGCTTGCAATAAGAGAAGAAATCAAAGACAAACGGGGCATGGCGGTTTGTTTTATAAATATCGGTTCAGCTTTCCTTCAAATTGCTCAAATTGAAAAGGGGGTGAAAACGGAGAATCTGGATAGTGCTCTGAAGTATTCCGGTAAAGCACTCACCATTTCAAAAGAATTGGGTTTCCCCGAAATTATTCGGGATGCTGCAAACGTGATGAATAAAGGTTTTCGCCAAAAAAAACAATGGGAAAAGGCATTGGGGTATTATGATATTTTTATCACCATGCGGGATAGTATTTTAAACCAGGAAACCCGCAAGGCCTCTGTTAAAAAACAATTGCAATATGAATTTGATAAAAGGGAAGCAGCACTTAAGGAGGAGCAAGCCAGAAAAGAGGCGGTAGGAAAGGAGGAATCAAAACGCAAAACAATTTTTTTATTGCTTGTAATTGCTCTTGCAGCGGGTACCGGAGTGATAGCGGTGATAATTCTCCGTGCTCTGAAAGTGGCCAGAAAACAAAAGGGAATTATCGAGGAACAAAAACGGATGATAGAGGAAAAGCATAAAGAAACCACCGATAGTATTAATTATGCCAAAAGACTTCAACAGGCAATTTTGCCTCCTGTTGAATTTATTAAAAAGTATTTACCCGAAAGTTTTCTTATATACAAACCAAAGGATATAGTGGCGGGAGATTTTTATTGGATGGCCTCCCTTCCGCCCGAAGGGGGGAACACCAAAACACTGGCGGGAAGCCATGTGCAAAGCGAACTCCCCCCTTCGGGGGGCGGGGGGGCTGTTTTCATTGCTGCTGCCGATTGCACGGGCCACGGTGTGCCGGGTGCATTAGTTTCTGTGGTGTGCTGCAATGCACTTAACAGATCGGTAAAAGAGTTCGGCCTTCGTGACACGGGAAAAATACTTGACAAAGTTACCGACCTGGTTTTAGAAACATTTTCTGCCTTCGATAAATCTTCGGCAGACAAGGAAAAAAATGGAGAACAAATAAAAGACGGAATGGATATTTCTCTGCTGCGAATAGAACACTTTTCTCCTCCCTCCCCGGGAGATAAACCGGTGGTTAGAATTCAATGGAGTGGTGCAAATAATCCGCTTTGGTATTTTATAAATAATGAATTTAAAGAAATTACTGCCAATAAACAACCCGTTGGGAAAAGTGATAACCGGAAACCGTTTACAACACATAATATTGAGGTTTTCGCGGGTATTAAAGAGAAGGAATCGCAGGTAACTTTTTATTTGTTTACCGATGGTTATCCCGACCAGTTTGGAGGCCCCAAAGGGAAAAAATTCAAATATAAACAACTGGAAAAAATGCTCTGTTTAAATAACAATTTGCCATTGGAAGAACAAAAAATCCTTCTTGAAA
>JAHEZO010000112.1 GCA_023250995.1 Flavobacteriales bacterium
TCCGAAATCCGTATTATCTGATTTTTGGGGAGAGTAATCATTCCGTGCAATCGTAATTGTATTGCCCTTTATTAAAGCATCAGCACGCTTATACAGGGGGCAGTTTCCGGATATGCCGGAGCTGCGGGTAACAAAATTAGATTTGCTTCCGGATAATGCAAAATTGTTCAGGATGCCATTAGATAAACCATACTCTTCATTATACGCTTCAGTGATGGTATCATTGTTTGCTTCATTGTGAGCTACAAAGTAGGAATTTGAATCTTTCGATGCATAATTGAAATTAAAGAGCGATATTAAAGAATCACCGTTAATGTTAAACAAAGCATTGCATCCTTTGTTTGCAAAAATTTCGGTGGGGCAAAGTTCCCTGAACCATACTCTCGCCTCATCCATTTCCATTTCAGTAAATTTAGTAGTGGATTTATCGGTTCCGTACTGAAGTGGCCTGCCGTTTATGACTAAGCCGGAAATCGGGTTGTTGTCGAGAAAGGTGGTATTTTCCTCCACTCCATCAACAAACAGTTTGATATCATTTCCGTTTACTGTCATAGCCACATGATGCCATCCGCCCACAATATTGCTGCTTCCATCCAGACGTATTCGTTCTGTTGCCCCGCCCGATCCATAGACCTGGGCTCTCAGGTTCCCTGCTGAATTGATCAGCAGCTCGGCAGTATTTACATCCGACAAATCGGCAATGGATATTATTCCTCCACCGTCCGTAGCGCTTTTTACGTATACTGCGGCTTCAAAAGTTAATTTCTGGCCGGGGATGTCGAAGTTTTCCTTTTCTCTGAAATAATCATTAATTCCATCGAATGCCAGGGCATTTGCCCTGGGAGGCATAACACCATATCCCTCAATTTGGAAGGTATAATATTCCTTAGAGCAATCGTTGCTGTGAACTGTTACCGTGCCGGTATGTAATCCTGAGGTGTTTGGCGCAAATGAAACACTGAAATTCTCTATCCCCCCTGGCATTACTCCCACCTGATTCGCATCCTGGGTTAAACTAAATCCGGTACCTGTAACGGTTACCTTTGGATTACCGTACAGAACCAGCATGTTGCCGCTATTATTTTTGATCTGAAAAGTTTTGGTGGCAGGAGTAGAAATTGCAAAAACATTTCCAAAGTCCGTTCCATCTGAAGAATCCGGGGAAGTATCCTGGAATGGAATTAACAATCCTTGTCCGTAAATATCAATCGTGCCCGGATTTATGGCTGCCGCCACCGCTCCGTTTGGAACAGAGCCGGGGGCCAGGAAGTTGGTACTTGTGCCGGTTAAGGAAAAACCGTTAAATGTCAGATGATTCCCATTTCCGGAGGTGTCTCTGATATTGGGGATGCTGGTATTGTTCAGTCCATTGTACCCCTGGTTAAACTGATAGTACGCCACCAGGCCGTTTTGCGTTCCCACCAATTCTTTACCCTTACCATTGAGCAACTCTGCCTGGCAGAGTGCTCTGTTCCATATACGGACTTCATCCATGTCTCCGGGAAACCCAACGGCAGAGCCAGCGACCGTCATCTGACCGATTTTTAGCGAACCTGCGGAAGGTACAGCGTGAGCTACCGAAGGAGTATCACTGGCACGCAAATCACCATTGATAAAAATTCTCCGGATTGAGCCATCATAGGTAGCCGCAATATGATCCCAAATTGTATCATAAATATCCACATTTGAGTATGTGGTTAAATAATTTTCCGGACTATTACCCCATCCTTGCCTAATATTTGCATTTCCAAAAATATATATCCCTGTTTGTCCGTTATTTCCGGAAGTACTCCCCCATGAAATATATCCGCGATAAGAGCTGTTGTAAACAAACTTTCGCATCATGAATTCTATGGTATAAGGTTCATTGTTGATTGGCAGACCGACAGGGCTTGCATTAGATCCATAAGCAGTGCTGCTAAAATTTAAATACCTGCCGGTAGGGTTGCCGGTGGTTGCTGTGGCTGAAATAGAAAATGTATAAACCGGATTATCGCAATCATTGCTGCTGATGGCAATTGTTCCGTTATAGGTTCCGGCAGCGAGGGGAGTAAATGATATACTAAATGTATCGCTTGAATTACCTGTCACTGCAGCAGAAATATCCTGGCTTAAGGTAAACGCACTTGGCCCGGTAAGAACTACTCTGGGATTTCCGGAGATATTTAAGGCACCGGGACCTGCATTTACCACTATAAATTCTTTTACGATTGAGCCGGTTCCGAAATCAATGGAGCTGAAATTAGTATTATCTGCGAGTGACGGAGTGTTGTCGTTATTTGCAACAATATTATTATTTGCCATTATAATAATATCTGACGGGTTGTAAGCTGCACACGAATTGCCATTGGTAACTCCTCCGTCCTTTAAAAAATTTGAAGTATTGTAAATTCTTACAAAGTAATTGCTAAAAGTGCCGTGCCTGGCATTTGGAGATACATCTACCAGGGTTGTAATTCCCGTATTGTCTGCAGTATTCAATCCATCGGCTCCGATGCCCTGGTTGAACTGATAGTAGGCGAGCAACCCTGGTGAATAGGGGCTTATTTCGCAGTTCTTGCCGTTTTGAATTTCATTAACGCATAGGTAACGATTCCATACTCTAAGCTCATCCATTTTCCCATAGTAAGCAGAGGTGGTTGTGGAGATACTGTCATCCCCTATAACGGCCCGGATATATGATTCTGCGGAGGTCATGGTAGCAGAGCCAACCAACGATCCATCCAGATAAAGTTTAACTCCATTGGTTCCAGGTTTTCTGGTGAGAGCTACATGATGCCACCCCCCAGGCATTACTGCCGAAGTGCAAATGGATTGGACAGTTGATAAATTAGAACCTGATTTTTCCTCGTAACATAAATCTAAATTGCTGGTCAGATAAATTTTAGAAGTATAGGGCATGTTTGCCATTCCGTCCAGGGCTCCTTCCTGCGAAAAGAGTGTACCTCCATTGGCGTTTTGGAGGTCTCTGTTAAACATAAGCTCGTATGAAAATGTAGCAGAAGTGTTGAGCGGGCTGCTTACCATAATATAATCAGCGCTTGCAGGGCCACCAAAATGCAGCGAAGCACCGGGAGTTCCGGTAACACCATTCGCCTGAATTGTAAAAGAGTACAAGGGGTTGTCACAATCATTGCTAGCCAGTTCAATAACACAACTCCCAACTCCGGTAACTCCTCCTATTGGATTATAAGTTACCGTAATCGTATCTTGTGAACCATATTGAACAGAAACAGAACTGAAGTCCACGGAAAAGCGATTTGCCTGAGCCCCTGTAAAGGAAATCTTATTAACCACAAGCCAATTAACAGAGTTGCTGTTTTTAATAATAAATTGTCTGGAAGCGGTGGTTCCCAGCTCCACATTTCCCATGTCGGTAAAGTCGGAGGTTGAAGGTGAATTATCGCCATCGGCAATTTCAGCACCATTTCCGAAAACCTGGATATTCGGTCCTGCATAAACCCCGACAACAAAACCCGGGTCGTTTACATTGTAATCATATCGGTAATTTGCCGTAAGACTACCGTTTAATTTAAAGTTATTAAATACACCATTTTGGTCGCCACCGGCTTTGTCGAGGAGGGATAACCCGGAGTTATTCCCTGCATGCTGTCCTTCATTGCAGCGGTAATATACTTCAAGCCCTGTAATGGAGGAGTCAATCGGGTACATATAGGCGCTTCTTTCCTGATCGCAGGATAATGGTCTGCTCCATATCCTTATTTCATCCATTCTCCCATAAAAATTTCTGTAGTTGGGCCATTGACCAATCCGGCATGAATTTGTAACGGGTGATATCGTTGCCGTAAATGTTTTAACATTTGCTCCGTCTACAAAAAGTTTTACATTGTTGGAATCATCCTCCGATTTTATCAGATCAATAAAATGCCATTTATCGTTATTGATCACAGAATCATTGGCAACACCAGTAACTGTTATATTGCCGGAGCTGGTTTTAAATGCTAATTTCCCTGTAGTATCAATGTAAAGTACATTTAAGTTGTTGTTTGAACCCGACCAGGAAATAATCGGGTTATCAATCCCGGCAATATCGGTACGGATTTTTGCCTGGAATGTATAGGAGGAACTTAATTGAGGATAAGGACTCTGCACATAGCAGCCTCCGTCAAAATCAAGTGCATTGGCCGGATAAGTATTTACCTCAAGGGAAAAAGTGTCTTTTCGTTCGCACCCCTTATCCGATGCGGTTACAGAGTATATACCCGCACTAAAGATAGTCACATTATCAAGAACGGGTTTTTGAAGATTAGAGACAAAACCGTTCGGGCCCGTCCAGTAAAAATTCGTAAATCCGTTATTGCTTAATGGTATAATATCAAGTGGAAATTGAATTGAATCACCCGGATACGATGGCCCCGGATCCCAGGTATTAATGATATCGGTAGAATAATTATAACAGGCACCGCTTCCTAAACCTGAATTGACGGCAAGCCAGTTAGTAGTATCGGTTAAAATAAAGCTTTTAAGCAACCCATTCCGGGCATAATCAGTTTCGTCTATAAGAGTGTCTTGACCAACATTTGTTTTGTTTCCGAACCCCTGGTTAAATTTATAATAGGCCAGCATATCCGGCATAAACTGTATCCAGTAATACAATTCATTACATCCCGCGTTTTGACTTATTTCGCCTCCGCACAGCAACCTGTTGCGAATTTTTAGCTCATCCATTTCCCCTTTGAAGGATTCTCCCGTATTATTTCTTGTTCCGATATATAATGCCGAACTCGACAATGGATTGCTTACCCCAACAACCGAAGGATTGAGCGGGCCGCTTCCCACCAGGTTTCCGTCCAGGAATAGATTAACATTCCACGCAGCCAGTGAATCTTTTGTTACGGTGATAGTGTGCCATTGTGAATCATCCACCTTTACATTTGATGTGACCCTGGCTTCCTGGGATTTTCCTATACGGAAGAAAAAATATCCGGCTGGGTTGACCCCTAAACTTGCATAGTTTGAGCCCTGCCAGGCAACAATGTTCTGCAGGGTTGCCGTTGGTATAATTTTAACCTTTACCTCCAGGGTAAGGTTGTTTGGCATTGTAAAATGCGGTAAAGAGATATATTCATTCGTGCCGCTGAAACTGAGAACGGAACCCGGTACATAGGGTTGGTGTTCATACGCCCCCATATCAATGGTATCATTATAAATCCTAATATTTCCGCTAATATCAGTTACTGTATCAGCTACAGCGCAGAGAGATTTATTGCCCCTATTTATGCAGGGGCTACCGTTTTTTAACCTGATCCCGTCATCCGCTGTTCCCAAAAAATTATCAGAACCTTTCACTTTGCTTTCATCATAAAACATTGGATCAGTTGCAATGAAATTGGTCATTACGCCTTTTGTTGTATCCACATAATAAGATTTATTCGAACAGGTATTTTTAATAGTATAGTTTCCCGCAGTGTTAACGAACCCTCCATTATCTTTTAAAACAGAGTTTGTAATTTTCAGGTTGCTTGCACCATCTCCCCTGAAAGAAGGTTTCCAGTAAGGGCCTACTCCATTACCCAAAAAAGTGCTCAGGTCAATGAATGTGTTGCTGTTATTGGCCGCATTAATTACCGCTCCATTATAAATAGGGTTGGAGGCAAATACGCAATTGGCTATAGTTAGTGAGTCGTAATTAAGGACAATACCCGTTGTTAAATGATTGTATGTGTTATTATCTGCATTATTATCGTAAAAGATGCAATTAGAAAAACTCGTATTGCCAAGATTAAGTAAAACAGAACCTGTAACACCAAAGGCCGTGATGGTATTTGAATTGGGATTACAATCATTATTGAGAAATTTGCAGCCATTATATACAACTTTTGAATCATCATTTTCTGAAATTGAAACACTGTAATTAGAATAGTTGTTCGTAAATTCACAATTGGTAAAAATTGGGGCTGAGCCCGCCTGCATGAGACTTACTCCTACACGATAGGAATGGTTGCCTGAAAAGGTGCAATTGGCAAACTGTGGAGCAGCCATACTATCAATCATCAATGCGCCTCCAAGACCCTCCACAAAATCGGTAGAATCTGTTGTATAATTATTGGTAAAAGTGCAATTGGTAACCGGCTGTTCGCCTGAATATTTCTTGTTGTAAAAAAGGGCGCCTGCCCTCTTTGCCGCCTTATTTCCTGTAAAACTTGAGTTCATGAGTTTTATTCCGCAGGAGAAATTGTACATAGCTCCTGCATAGGTTACCGCTTCATTATTGTTGAACTGGCAGTTGGAAAATTCCGGGGTACCATAATAGTTGGAAACCGCTCCGCAAAAATTATAGCTCTTATTGTTGTTGAAAATACAGTTTTGAACCAGCGGATTGCTCTCGTAACTTGCCATTACCGCGGTATGATTAGCCTTGTTATTGGAAAAAGTACAATTGAGGTATTTGGGGGCTCCTCTGAAATTAAGTACAACGCCAACCTGGTCGGAACTGGAGTCATTATTAAACAGGCAATCGCTGAATGTTACGCTGTCCAGAACATTATAAACTGCCCCGGCCACAAAATCAGCCCGGTTGTTTAAGAATTTGCAGTTTGAGAAAAAAGAGTTGCCCTGTGACATGAATAAAGCACCTCCGTAATGTGCCACATTATTTTCAAAAGTGCAGTTGCGAACAACGAATTTATCGGTACCTGTTGCTCCTGTGGTGAATAATGCACTTAACCCACCTCCTTTCGACTCGGGTATTCCAAAGCCACCGCCATACACCACCCCTAAGCCATCAGAATATCCGTTGCGAATGGTGAACCCGTCCACGACAATACTGTCGGACATAAAGGAATCGCTATAGCCACCTACAAACACCACATGATAGGCTTTATATGTTCCTAAATCACCGTCAAGAATGGTGGGATAAAGGGCAGGGTTTCTTGTTCCTCCGTTCGTGGGATAACCTCCAAAAATCCGGAGGCCTGCGCGTTTTATGGCAAAAGTTTCATGCCGGGGGCCAGATTCTGTAACAGTTGTGTGATCGGGTTTTTCTTTAACAGTAAAATATGCTGAATCCACATTAGATGCAAGAAAAGTACTGATAAAATTCAATTGTATCTCAGTAGTTCCATCCGGAATTTTATCACTTATAATAGGAACTTCATGCTGCCCGGGGTAGGGACTGCCATTCTGAGTTACATGGTTGGGTTTATAGGTGCCCTTCGCCACATGGATATCAAATTTTCCGCTTCCTTCGTTTGCATATTTTATTGCATCGTTCAGATCCTTGTATGCCTCGGACCAGGAAGAACCGTTTCCATTGGAGCTTCTGCTTGAATCCACATAAATATTAACCTGCGAGAAAATTATTCCCGGAATAATGGAAAAAAAAATAATGTAAAAAATCCTTTTCATAAATGGGGGCGGTAAGTGAAAAAAATTTTAAAAAACAAATTTATAAATTAATTTAACCTATTGCTCTGCACTACGGTGCAAAATAAAATAAACCTATGACTAAAAAAGGACAAGGTATGAAAGAATCTCTGGAATTACCAATGCAAGGTTCGGGGTTGTTTCAGCAAAACAATTAAAACACAAATGGTAAGAAACGAAAATCGATGCGACAAAGGAAAACAACAAAATTCCTTGCAAAAAAAACCGGAATACTGCAACTGAACCTGACTGCAGTCAGGCAGGTTTTCGTTATTCCGGTTTCGTGGGCCCACCAGGACTTGAACCTGGGACCAACGGATTATGAGTCCGCTGCTCTAACCAACTGAGCTATGGGCCCTGAATTTCAACTGCAAAATAAAGCGGTTTTTTAAAAATGTTTTTTTGCAATCGGAGGGCGAATTTACATTTTTGCCTTTCGAAATAAAAAAAATAATTATCAAATTCCATCCATGAACAAAAATATTATTTTCGATTTCGGAGGGGTTATTCTGAATATAGATTATAACCTTACCATTAATGCTTTTAAAAAACTGGGAATTAATAATTTCGATACTTTATATTCACAGGCCCGGCAATCTCATTTATTCGATAAATTTGAAAAAGGAGAAATTTCTCCCGGTGAATTCAGAACCCAAATAAATACCTTTTTAACAAAAAAATTAAAAAATGAGGAGATCAACTCGGCCTGGAGCGCCATGCTTTTGAATTTACCAACCGCCCGTTTGACTTTTTTAGAAAAATTAGGAAAAAAACACCGTCTGTTTTTGCTTAGCAATACCAATGAAATTCATATCGCTGAATTCACCAAAAGAATGAAAAAAGAAAATCAATATTCTTTATGGGAAAAAATTTTTGAAAAAAAATATTTTTCCAGTAAAATTGGAATGCGGAAACCGGATGCGGTAACATTTGAACATGTGTTGAATTCAAACCGGCTGAAAGCAAATGAAACACTGTTTGTTGACGACTCATTAGAAAATATTGAAGGAGCAAATAGGGTAGGGCTAAACACATACCTATTGAAAAAAGGGGAGGATATTTTAAGCCTGAAATATTAAATGAACTTTTTAAGGATGTTCATTATGATAAGTCGTAAGTCATAAGTCATAGGTCGTAGGTCAAAAGAAAGAAGGAAGATTCAGAAAATTGAAATAATATTAATCATTTTGGGTTAAAAAACGAGTGGTTAAAATTGCTGAAATAAGCCAACGGTGTTCAAAACTTATTTGTGGATTAATAATATCTAAAAAGTCGGGGAAAGCGACATTCGACTTACAACTTACGACTTCCGACTTTTTTGTTTTGGCTTAATTTTACTCCAATCTTCTTACCCATGTTCTTAAATTCTCATTCACCAACAGCAAGTGGTTAGGTGGAAGATCCTTCCAGTCGGTGGCTTTATCAGTAAGTTTTTCGGAAGAAATAATAACAGCATGGTCTCCAAAACCGGAAGGTCTCATCTCACAAACACCTTCCCGGCATTCATATTTATTTCCTTCAGAATAATGCAGCGAAGAGGGCTCTTCCAACGGGTTGGTGACATAGCGAACCGCAACCATAACCCTTCCGTCAGTAATTACTGCATTTATCCATGAGTCTTCGGTTATCCCGTGTAGCGTTTTCATTTTTTCATTATTGATTATTGCCTCGGCCACAGAATCGGCCAATGCTTCAGCAGTAATTTCTGGTGGATTTTTCTTTTTTAGTGATTCTATAATCATTGCAAAAAAATGTTCCGAATCGGTTTGTCCTTTTATCCACTCATAAACCTCATCCGATAATTCCCTCCTCATAAAACGCTTTATTCCGTTAAATCCGCCTATTCCCCCATTGTGCATAAACAATAAATTTTTAAAATGAAACGGGTGACAATTGGCCTCTGATACAATACCTTCTGTTGCAGCCCTTACATGTGCAAATACACAATGAGTTTTAATTTTTGATGCAAGGTAATTCAGGTTCCGGTCGTTCCAGGCAGGGTGAACAGAAGTGAACAGGGCCGGTTCCGGGCTTATCTCTTTTGCATACCATCCAATTCCGAAACCATCGCCATTCAAAGTAATTTCCGACTCCTTGGCTTTTATGCTCTGCTTTATAAGCGAATTATTAGGGGTAATAACCAATTCATCAATTTTTACCGGGTTGCCAATATACGCTACAAAACGACACATATTAAATCAGAATTTGGTTGGTAAAAAAACAAATTGAATTACCGGTCAAAATTAACATTTACAAATAAGAGGCACCAAAAAATTGCTTACTTTTACACCCCTGAGAAACAAACAGGGAAAAACAACCACCTGAGAAATAATATTATTTGCTCCCTCAGAAAAACAATCCTGCTAATTTGAAAATGCCCGAACCTTTCAAGGAAATAATAAATTTCGAACCCATTACCCTTACCGAAATGGAAAACGTGAAACTCATGGATCGCGTTGATTCCAAATATGTTTTTTCCGCAAGCCATTTCCCGGCTATGGCCATGGGGATGCTGTCCGATTATAAAATTCTTGAAATTAATTCTATCAGAAGTCATCGCTACGAATCCCTTTACTTCGATACCCCCGATTTTCAACTTTACACAAAACATCACAAAGGGATGCTCAACCGGTGGAAACTCCGTTTCAGGAGATACCTTGATTCGGATGGACTTACCTTTTTCGAAATAAAACATAAAAACAACAAAGCCCGAACCATTAAGAACAGGGTAAAAATGAAGGCTGTCGGCAACATACTTGAAAACAAATCTGCTCAGTTTTTAAGAGAAATTTCACCCCTTACGCCCGAGGAGTTTTTTCCCAAGATCTGGGTAAATTACAGCCGAATGACTTTTGTAAATAAATTTTCTCAGGAACGTCTTACCATTGATACCGGCCTTCACTTTATCAGAGAGGACTCAGGAAATAAATCGGTTGTTAAATTTCCAAACCTCGTTATTGCCGAAGCCAAAAGGGATAAAGCATCTTCTGTTTCTCCCTTTATCCGCCTGGTACGCCAAACCGGAGTAAGAGAAAGTGGAATTAGCAAATATTGTTTTGGAATTTATCATATGGTGAATGAAGTAAAGAAAAATAATTTCAAGGAAAAGATTCGTTTTATCCATAAAATGGCTTGCACTAACAATTTGGGACTATCAACCTAAAGCACACACTATGATTTTACTCCAGGAAACTCAGGAAACTGTTAAAACAGGGTGGGAAATTTTTAACGCTTTGTCGCCTAAATTTTTCATTCGCCTTGCCATTAATTTGATTTCGGTATTTATTCTTATTCGTTTTATTTATTACCCCAGTTATAAAACCCGCGAAATGTTTTTTTCGTTTTTTATTTTCAACCTCATCATTTTTCTCATCATGTTTATGATTAGTAAAGTGGAAATATCGGTAGGAGCCGGATTCGGTCTTTTTGCCGTATTCGGAATTATGAGATACCGCACAGAAGATGTTTCAACCAAGGATATGACTTACCTGTTCCTTTCCATTGCCATGGGGATGATTTCTGCTGTCTCCAAAGGCGGATGGGATGAACTTATTTTAATAAACGGAATTATCATAGTGGTTACCTTACTGCTTGAAACAAACGTGCTGCTGAAAAAAGAACTGGGGAAAACGGTTTCGTATGAAAACATTGAGATGATAAAACCCGAAAATCACGTAAAGCTGTTAGAAGACCTGAAACAACGAACCGGCTTAGACATACATAAATTTTCTATTACCAAAGTTGATTTCCTCCGCGATATGGCCACCATAAGAATTTATTATTATGATAATAAAAAATCGGGAGATATTTCAGTTTAGGCCATTCTGATTTCTACATTTATTTAATAAATATTCAATGAAATCTTTTAAGATAATTTCAATCATTACAGAACTTGAATCGGAAGAGGAACTCTCTTCAGAAGAAAAAAAACTATTGCGCCTGGCCAGGGAATCGGCAAAATCTGCCTATGCCCCCTATTCCAATTTTTTTGTTGGCGCGGCCCTGCTTCTTGAAAACGGAAAAATAGTTTGTGGAAGTAATCAGGAAAATGTTGCATTCCCCTCAGGCCTTTGTGCCGAGAGGGTTGCTTTTTTTTCAGCTGGGGCTCAATATCCGAATGTTGCCATAAAAACTATTGTTGTTACCGCCAGGTCAGAAAAATTTTCTATAAACAAACCGGTAACTCCCTGTGGCGATTGCCGACAGGTGATGGCCGAGTACGAAGACCGTCATAAAAAAAATATTAGAGTGATTCTTTCGGGTGAAAAAGGAAAAATTTTTATTTTGGATGGCATAAAATCGCTGCTTCCCCTTATGTTTTCAGGCGAAGGCCTGAGGAAAAAATAATTCGGGAGGATTTTTATTGAAAGAAATTGAAATGAAACCTTATAAATTTGCTACTACTTAAAACAAAAAAATAATTTTTTTTTTATGGCCCAGGGAACCCCTTCCTCAGTTAAAAAAACCAAATTTACCCGGGAAACCTACCTCCATTGGTATGAATCCATGTTGCTGATGAGAAGATTTGAAGAAAAATGCGCCCAGCTTTATACCCAGCAAAAATTTGGAGGCTTCTGCCATTTGTATATTGGCCAGGAAGCCATTCTTGCAGGTATGGTTTCAGCCATGGGCAAAAATGATAACATTATTACTGCCTACCGCGATCATGCCCATCCCATTGCCCTCGGTACGCATCCAAAATATGTTATGGCTGAACTTTTTGGAAAATCTACCGGCCTCTCAAAAGGCAAAGGTGGATCTATGCACATGTTTGAAGTTAAAAAGAGATTGTTTGGGGGTCATGGCATTGTGGGTGCCCAAAT
>JAHEZO010000113.1:0-1391 GCA_023250995.1 Flavobacteriales bacterium
AAAATGTTGTTTATCCCTCTTTGAAATCAAACCACAACTTGCTTTACTCATTCAATAATTTTTTCAATAATGTTGTTTATCCCTCTTTGAAATCAAACCACAACTCATATATTTATTTTAAATTTTAGTTTTCAAATGTTGTTTATCCCTCTTTGAAATCAAACCACAACTGATGAAAATACAATCCGAATCCATAAATAATGTTGTTTATCCCTCTTTGAAATCAAACCACAACTGGTGCAGCACTTGACTATGCAGAAGGTTGAATGTTGTTTATCCCTCTTTGAAATCAAACCACAACCGCAGGGTATTTTTTTAAAAACTCTGCCAAAAATGTTGTTTATCCCTCTTTGAAATCAAACCACAACTTGGCGATAGTAATGAAATCCATCTTTCCAATGTTGTTTATCCCTCTTTGAAATCAAACCACAACCCGTGCGGTGGGATAACCTGACCATTCCCAATGTTGTTTATCCCTCTTTGAAATCAAACCACAACCCGGAACATCCATTGCCACAGCATCAATTCAATGTTGTTTATCCCTCTTTGAAATCAAACCACAACCTTTGTGGTTTATTAAAGTGAGTATAAATAATGTTGTTTATCCCTCTTTGAAATCAAACTTCCGGAAAAAAAATGTCAAAGAACTGCAATGTATTTTTTGTAAAACTACTTTTTTTTCCTCCTCTCCAAATTATAATCCCCATACTTTTTTTTAATAAAAACAATAAACTCATACTGGGAGCAATTTTTCAGAAACTCCAAATCAATGTTGCAGTAATTTATAAAATCATCAAATTCCGTTTCGTCCAGTTCTATTAGTTTTCCGTGCACATACATTTTCAAAAGTTCTTTTAAAACTTCTCTTTTCTTATCCTCAATTAATAGCTCCGCCACCCTCCTCTTGCTTTTCTCCATCCTGTTGTATTTTTGATAAAAAAAAGTAAGAGGACTTTGCAATGCCGCAAAACCCGAAACCATAAAATCCTTCTGGTCAAATTCTTTCATCCGGTTAATATCACTTTCTATTTCTTCAATTTTTCTTTCCGGCCGGATTTCAATTTCTCTTAAATTTACAGTTAACTTTTGCATTAAAATCTGAACATCATACACCGCCCTGGAGACCGAATCATTAAAACAAATATATTTTGTGGAGTAACCTCTGGCTGAAATAATAATGGTATCCTGCTTCATTGCACCAATAGAAAACCTTCCTCCCATATCTGAAAAAACCCCGTTGGAACTGCTCTTGTTTATTACCATTGAATAAGGCAATTCCAAAAAATTTTGGGCGTCATTTATGGCTCCCTTTACAAGTATTGATTGCTGAATTTTTTCCTGGGCAAAGCCTTGGCAAAAAATGAAATGAAGAAAAAGTGAAATGAAAAAAG
>JAHEZO010000113.1:1401-12176 GCA_023250995.1 Flavobacteriales bacterium
CGCGAATTTAGAACTTACCCGGGTATTAATGTGAAGTAAAAAATGGCACTAAATCACAAAGACACAAAATCACTCAAAAATTAATTTGCGAAATACACGGCAAATATTTTCTTTTACATTTGTAAACAGAAGGAAAAAAAAACGAAATATGAAAATATTAAAAATTCAGGCATTGCGGGGTCCGAATATATGGAGCATCCGGAGAAAAAAACTGATCCAGGTCCGGCTCGATTTGGAAGAAATGGAAAAAATGCCAAGCAATAAAATTGATGGTTTTTCAGAGCGGCTGGAAAAAATGTTTCCCACTATGTTTGAGCACCGTTGCTCGGTTGGGGAACCTGGAGGATTTTTTCAGCGGGTGCGCGAAGGAACCTGGATGGGACATATCATTGAACATGTGGCCCTCGAGATTCAAACCATGGCAGGAATGGAAACAGGTTTTGGCAGAACACGCGAAACAAAATACAAAGGAATTTACAATATAGTTTTTAGTTATGTGGAAGAAAAAGTTGGAATTTTTGCAGCCGAAGCTTCCCTGAGAATTGTAGAGGCACTGGCCGGAAATCTTCCTTATAACCTTGAAGATGACATTCAGAAAATGCGGGAGCTAAGGGAAAAAGTCCGATTTGGGCCAAGCACAGGAGCCATTGTTGATGAAGCTGTAGCAAGAGACATTCCTTATATCCGACTAAACCGCCAGTCGCTGGTACAGCTTGGTTATGGCATGAATCAAACAAGATTCAGAGCAACGGTTACAAATAAAACGAGCAGCATTGCTGTGGATATTGCCGGTGACAAGGATGAAACTAAAAGTTTGCTGAGAGCCGCCAACATACCCGTTGCGGATGGTGCTGTGGTTTATTCAGATGAGGAACTGGATGAAGTGATTAAGGATATGGGATTCCCCCTCGTATTTAAACCCATTGACGGAAACCATGGCAAAGGGGCCACCATAAATGTGAACGACCGCGAATCGGCCCTCAGAGCCCTCGACTATGCCCAAAAATTTTCGAAAGCCGTAATGGTGGAAAGGTTTGTTACCGGTTTTGATTTCAGAATTCTTGTAATAAATAATCAGGTGGTGGCGGCAGCAAAAAGGACACCCGCGCATGTAATTGGTGATGGAAAGTCTTCCATAAAAGAGCTTGTTGAAAAAGAAAACAAAGACCCCAGGCGGGGATATGGCCATGAAAATGTTCTTACTGAAATTCTCATTGATAATCACTCCTTAAATATATTAAAAGAAAAAGGCCTTACAGAAGATTCAGTTTTGGCCAAAGGTGAAATTTGCCACCTTAAATCAACTGCAAATCTCAGCACGGGCGGAACTTCTACGGATGTTACTGATTTGTTGCATCCTTACAATATATTCCTTTCCGAAAGAATTTCACGCATCATTGGCCTCGACATTTGCGGCATTGACATTATGGCCCCCGACTTAACCCAACCGCTGGTAGATAATGGAGGAGTAGTTTTGGAGGTTAACGCAGCTCCGGGGTTCAGGATGCACCTTGCTCCGGGAGAGGGATTGCCCCGCAATGTGGCGGCACCTGTACTTGATATGCTTTATCCTCCGGGAAAACAATCGAGAATTCCAATTATTGCCATTACCGGAACCAACGGAAAAACCACCACCACCAGGCTGATAGCACATATCATAAAAAATATTGGATTCAAGGTAGGATTTACAACCACCGATGGAATTTATATTCAGAATCGGCTTCTCGAAAAAGGTGATTGCACCGGCCCTGTAAGTGCCGAATTTATTTTAAAAGACCCCACGGTTGAATATGCCGTGCTTGAAACCGCAAGAGGAGGAATTTTGCGTGCTGGCCTTGGCTTTAGCCGTTGCGATGCAGCGGTTATTACAAATATTGAAGCTGATCATCTCGGATTGCAGGATATTGAAACCGTGGAAGATCTTGCCAAAGCAAAGGCCGTGGTAGTTGAAAGCATTAAAAGAGATGGGTATGCGGTGTTAAATGCAGAAGATAAATATTGCGTAAAAATTTCGAAAGGATTGGAATGCAATGTTGCATTTTTCGCTTTGGATGAAAATAATAAAGTGGTAAAATCTCATTGCAAAGAGGGAGGAATTGCCGCCATTTATGAAAACGGTTACATCACAATAAAAAAAGGAGACTGGAAAATAAGGATTGATAAGGTGAGCCATATTCCTCTTACCTTTGGAGGAAAGGCCATGTTCAACATTGCCAATGTACTTGCTGCATCACTGGTTACCTATTTACAGGGAGTAAAAATAGAGGATATGAGGCAATCACTGGCTACCTTTGTTCCTTCCCCTGCCCAAACTCCCGGCCGTCTGAACGTGTTCCAGTTTAAAAACTTTAAGGTGATTCTTGATTTTGCCCACAATCCTCCGGGATATATTGTTTTAAAAGATTTTCTGGATAAAATTGACAAAAAGAAAACCATTGGAATTATAGCAGGAACCGGTGACCGCAGAGATGAAGACATGCACGGTTGCGGTGAACTGGCCGCTAAAATGTTTGACCATATAATTATTTACCATGACGAAAGATACCTCCGGGGCCGCACTGCAGAAGGATTAAAAAGATTACTCACCGAAGGGGTACATAAGGTAAATAAAACACTTCCGGTAGAAAATGTTGAAGATGAAATAAAAGCCATTGCCCATGCTATGAAAATGGCAAAACCCGGAACCCTGATTGTCCTGCTTGTAAACGCCATCAGCAAATCCATTGATTTTGTTCAAAAACAATTGGAAAATGAGCTTGAAAAAGAAACAGAAACACATTTGTAATTTCTCTTTCCTGATTTTTGTTCTCATGGCGGTTAGTTCTTTTTCACAAATTGATCCCCAACCTGAAGCTAAAAGGAAGGTGAAGGAAATGGAAAAAAAATTCTCTCTTGCCATCCACGGGGGTGCGGGTACCATTTTGAAAAAAAACATGACGCCTGAAAAAGAAAAGGAATACTTGTTAAAACTTGGTGAGGCCCTGGATGCTGGCTACGCTATCCTCAACAGCGGGGGTACAAGCATGGATGCTGTGGTGGCATCGGTAAAAATATTGGAAGATTCTCCGCTTTTTAATGCGGGAAAGGGATCGGTTTTTACCAACGAGGGAACAAATGAAATGGACGCCTCTGTTATGGATGGAAAAACATTAGGGGCCGGAGCTGTTTCAGGAGTAAAAACAATCAAAAACCCGGTAGAAGCTGCCAGATTGGTTTTGGATAAATCACCTCATGTGTTTCTTTCGGGAAAAGGAGCCGAGGATTTTGCAAAACAAAACGGACTTAAAATTGAAAACCCTGAATATTTTTTTGATTCTGTAAGGTATTTTCAATGGAAAAAGCTCCTGCTGGAAGAAGAAAATAATGAAAAAGGCGGGGGCTTCCTCTCCCCTTCCGAAATAGAATTTAATGTGTGCCATGAACAAAAATTTGGCACCGTGGGTGCGGTTGCCCTGGATAAATCGGGAAATCTTGCCGCAGCCACTTCAACCGGAGGGATGATGAATAAACGTTTTGGGAGGGTTGGAGATTCCCCGATTATTGGAGCAGGGACTTATGCAAACAATAATACCTGTGCTGTTTCGTGCACAGGCCACGGGGAGTTTTTTATACGCCTTTCCGTAGCTCATGATGTTTCTGCCCTGATGGAATACAAAGGTTGGGATATTGAAAAAGCCGGCAATGAATTAATTTTTCAAAAACTCACTTCCCTTGGCGGCACGGGTGGGTTGATTGCCGTTGATTCAAAAGGAAATATTACTATGCCGTTTAATACCGAAGGTATGTATCGTGGGTTTATTAAGGAGGATGGCAGGGCAACGGTGAAAATTTATAAAGAGTGAAATTACAAATGAAAAACATTTTTAAATTTTCTTTCCCGCTTTTTTTTATTCCCTTGCTTATTCCTTCATCTGCCGGAATTAATTCCCCTGATGCAAATCCCCCCAGGTTTCCAGTTCCCCCAAAAACGGAAAATTTTTTATTTTACCTGCAGCGGACAATAAATATTAATACCATTGTTTATGAATTAAATCTCGATGAAAAAAATGAAATAAGTCTGGAGGAACCAATTAAAATTAAATGGATTCAATATGCAAAAGACAGCACCATCGAACCCTTGAATTATATCCAGCGGAAATTTGCTTATGGCTTGGTTTCAAAACTGATTGATCCGGTGAATAAATCCTTTGAATTTCATTTTGTTTCTTACAATGGCAAACCCCTTTACCTCATAAAATCAGCCATTGATAATAAGTACCATGTTTACATTTCAATTAACAATAAATTATCTGTACTCGACAGAATTTTTGTTCAGATTGACGGTGGAACCTTCTGGGTGCCCGAAATCAGTTATGTAGAAGTTTCCGGAACTGCCCCCGTTACAGCCGAAAAAATGATTGAAAAAATAAAACCCTGAAAAAATCCTGTGAATCCTGAATTTATTAAGCGTGTTAAAAAAAGTTTTAAGCAACAAAAGTTCATGGGCTTTATTGGCGCGAAACTTACCAATATTCAACCCGGGCTTTGTGAAATTCAGGTTCCTTTCAAAAAAGAACTTACGCAGCAAAATGGTTTTTTTCATGCGGGTATTGTTGGAACCCTTGCTGATAACACCGGGGGATATGCAGCCTTTTCATTGATGAAACCGGATGATTCTGTTCTTACCGTAGAATATAAATTAAATCTTTTATCCCCTGCAAAGGGCGAAACACTTATTGCAAGGTCGAAAGTTCTTAAAGCGGGTAAAAAATTAACCGTTTGTTTTTCGGAGGTATTTGTTAAAAACAAAAAGGTTGAAAAACTTTGCGCTACCGCTCTGGTTACTTTAATTTCACTAAGGAAAGTTAAAGTTTAAAAGGATTAATTTTTTTACATAAGGACTTTGTGTGATTTTGTGGTTTAGTGGCAATCTGTTTATGCCATTTCCCATTATGAAATAGTCCAAAAACTCATCCAAATCAAAATCTTCGCACTCAAACTTATTTCGGGCACTTTTCAATCAACAATTTTTATTTTTTTTCTTACTTTTTTTATAAAAAGTAAGCTTAAAATTCAAAAAAATTTATTGGAATAAATTATTTTGGGGAATGGTATTATTTTTCTAAAGATTAAAAAATCCGGTATTTTAAGAGGAATGATCTGCAATTATTACCCAACGTCCATTAATTTTTTTCCATACCAAAGAAAAATATCCTTTTGGATTATCCTCCGTTCTTTTTAATTCCCATTTTCCAACAACCAGAGCCGACTCATTGCAAAGGAATTCAATTGAAATAATTTCAAACCCAAGCTGGCCCATCTCAGATTTTCCTGAATAAGATTTTTTATAATTTTCAAGTGTATTTTGCCATCCCCTGGTCAATCCTTTCTTCCCAATAAATTTAAGAGAATCCGATTTCCAGTACCCAGCCATAAATCCCTCCAAATTCCCATGGTTCCAGTCAACTTCCTGATTCCTGATAATCTCGAGAATTTTCGTTTTTTCAATCTCAAAATTTATTTGAGAAAAATGTTTTCCCGGAATCAAAACAAACAAAGCCATTAAAATGTTTTTCATCATAGTCTGATTTAAATTTGATTTTGCAAAATACGATAAAATCGGAATATCTTTGCTAAAAAAACTCTTGCAAAGCATCCTTGTTGTATACAACCCGAAAGATCTTGAGTTCAATATTGAAGGAGTGGAAGTGGTTTCGGCCCGGGCTTACCTTACCGAGGGGAAATACTCTAATTTAAGAAAGCTTCGGGTTTTTAATTTAAGCCGGTATTACCGTTATCAAAGTACAGGATATTATGTTTCCCTCATTGCCGAAGCCCGCGGTCACAGGGCCATTCCAAGCATTACTACCATCCAGGATTTTAAATCACAGGCCATCGTGCGGGTGATATCAGACGAAATTGATGAACTTATCCAGAAAAGTTTCAGGAAATTAAAATCGGACAAATTTACATTGAGCATATACTTCGGACAAAACCTTTCTAAACAATATGAAACATTAAGCCGCAAACTTTACAACCTCTTTCAGGCACCGTTATTAAGAGCTCATTTTATTTATCATAAAAAATGGATTTTACAAAACATTTCTCCTGTTTCTGTAAGAGAAATTCCTGATGAACACAGGGCATTTATTGTTCAGTTTGCCAATGAATATTTTTCAACCAAGCGGTTTAACGCCTCAAAATTCATCCCGGCAAAATATGATTTAGCCATCCTGGTAAATCCCCAGGAAAAAGCTCCTCCTTCTACAAAAAAAGTAATCAATTATTTTCTTGAGGCAGCCGAATCTCTGGGGTTTAATGCGGAGCTGATAACCAAAGATGACTACAACAGGATTGCCGAATTTGATGCCCTTTTTATTCGGGAAACAACAGCGGTAAATCATTATACTTATAAATTTTCCAGAAGGGCAACCGCTGAAGGGCTGGTAGTAATTGACGACCCCGGGTCAATTCTTAAATGCTGCAACAAAGTTTACCTTGCCGAAGTTTTGACCAAGGGAAGAATTGCAATTCCAAAAACACTGATAGTCCACAAAGCCAACCGCCATATTGTAGAGCAGGAAATTGGTTTTCCATGTGTTCTTAAAAAACCCGACAGTTCCTTTTCACAGGGAGTTACCAAGGTTGAAAATTCATTTGATTTGCAAAAAAATCTCAACTCACTCCTTGATGATTCCGACCTGGTGATTGCCCAGGAATATCTCCCCACCGAATTTGATTGGAGAGTGGGTGTTTTAGACGGAAAACCGCTTTTTGCATGCAAATATTTCATGGCAAAAAACCACTGGCAGATTTATAACTGGATTGACAAAAAAAATAAAAAATGGGGAAGAGTGGAAACCCTTCCTGTAAAAAATGTACCCTCTGAAATAATTCAAACGGCCGTGAAAGCAGCCAACCTGATTGGAAACGGATTTTATGGAGTAGATTTGAAAAAAGTAAATGGTAAAATTCTGGTTATCGAAATAAATGATAACCCAAGCCTGGAAGATGGTGAGGAGGATAAATTTTTAGGAAGGGAATTATATCTTGCCATTATTAAATCATTTTTGAAAAGAATTGAACAAACCAAAAACAGAGAAAAATTTTTACCGGAAAAATATAAAAGAATTGCAAAAAAAAATGGAGGAACCCAAAAAAAAATATCACCTCTTTGAGGTAACCGGTGTTGAATTGGAATATATGTTGGTGAAAAGGGAAACTCTTGAAGTTTCCTCCATTTCTGATTTGCTGCTTCAAACTGTTACGGGAAATTTTAATTCCGATTTTGAAAATGGAGAAATTGCCTGGTCAAATGAATTGGTTCTTCATGTTATCGAATTAAAAACAAACGGGCCGAGAACCTCACTTAATTATCTTTTTGAAATTTTTCAGGATAATGTTTTAAAAATAAACTCCATCCTTAAAAACCATCAGGTACAACTTCTTCCCTCAGGAGTTCATCCTTTTATGGATCCCTTTTCAGAGGCAAAAATTTGGCCCCACGAGTACAATGAAGTTTATGCCTCCTACGATAAAATTTTTGATTGCCGTGGCCATGGTTGGTCAAACCTGCAGAGCACTCATATAAACCTTCCCTTTTTTGATGACGATGAATTTGCAAAACTTCATGCGGCAATCCGAATCCTTTTACCCATCATTCCGGCCTTAAGTGCAAGCTCCCCAATTTTGGATGGAAAATTTACAGGATTTCTTGACACCCGCCTGGAGGTGTACCGTCAAAATCAGAAAAAGGTTCCTTCTGTAGCCGGAAAGATTATTCCTGAAAAATTATTTTCAAAAGAAGAATATGAAAAATTTATTCTTCAAAAAATTTACTCCGACATTGCCATGTATGATTCAAAAAAAATTCTGCAGAATGAATGGATTAACTCCAGAGGAGCTATCCCAAGATTTGAGAGAAATACAATTGAAATCAGAATAATGGACAACCAGGAATGCCCACAGGCTGACATTTCCGTTGTTGCCTTTATTATAACCACACTTAAGGCCATAATTAAGGAACAATGGATTCCATTGGAAAAACAAATGGAATGGGAAGAAGACCGCTTGCTGGAAATTTTTCTAAAAACGGTAAAGGACGGAGAAAATGCAGTCTTAAAGGATGAGGATTATCTCCGGTGTTTCGGACTTAAAGAAAAGCAAACAACCGCAGGTGAAATCTGGAAACACCTTTTTTTAATCCTTGGCCGGGAAAAGGAATTAGCCGGATTCAATGGTACCCTCGAATTTATTTTGAGAGAAGGGACCCTTGCTTCAAGGATTCTGAAAAAAATGAATGGCAATGAAAGCCGGGAAAATATTATTAAGGTTTATGAAAACCTTTCAAAATGCCTTGGAGAGGGTAAATTGTTTATTTAAATATGCTATTTAAAAAGAAATCAAAAAAGTCTCAGGTCGCAATAAAAAAGTCTCAAATTCAATGAACCTAAATTAAAACAGCCAGGGGAAAAATAATGAAATAGAAATTTTTTGATTTTTTTCTTAAACCGGGACTTGGATTTTTATTCTTCTGAGGGTTTTTCTATCCGCTGAAAACTAATTAATTTCTATTTTCCCCTCAAACAGTGTGAAACCTGAATTTGTAATCCGGTAAAAATACAAACCGGGTTCAGTTGAACCGGAATCAAAATTATAATTGATTTTTCTTCCTCCTGAAACCGGCAATTGAACCTCCTGCAAAAGTTTTCCTGTTAAATCAAATAATTTAAATGTGCAATTAAGCAGATCATTTGTTTTGGATTCTACATTAATTACCGTTGTTTCTGAAGAAGGATTCGGAAAAACATTTACGTTTAAAATTTTTTCTCCTTGTTCCTGATTGCCTGCAGCCGGGACAAAATGAATATCGAGAATCGGATGAAGTTCAAGGTTATTTGGTGCAGCTCCGGTTTGTCCGTGAGGAGGATCAACAAAAGCCACTCCGGTTACAACCACATCGGGAATATTTACATTATTCACGTTTCCGCTTGCAATATGAGAATTCACAAAATTTCTTGCTGCAATATATTCGTTTTTGTGTACTGATAACCCCGCAGCATAGCAGCTTGGATCCGGAACTTCTCCAATTAAAGTTTTGTTTCCATCTTTTAGCACAAGGTGATAATCATTATCATCCTCCTCCTTTTTAATAGAAATTTTACACGTCACAGAATAAGTCTGATATTCTATTCCTGAAATACGGGTGGCATTCGGGTTTGGAGGATTTGGGGTGGCAATTGAGGTCAGCGCTGCAATGGTGGTATTCACCGGGAAATAGTTAATAGCAGAGGCCTGCGCATCCGTAAGGACTTTTATGGTCCACCTCTCCACCCCACCGCAGGTTAAATTTTCGAAATCGTTTTCAGATTCCGTTTGGGAAAAAGAATGACTAAAAACAATTTGGCAGAAAAATAAAAAAAAAAGTTTTTTCATAAATTATCGCATTATTAAAATCCAAATTGATGGAACAAAAATCAATATTACGGGAATGGACAGACGCCCAATTTGGGCGTTTCTGAAATCGGGAATGTACAGACGCCCAATTGGGCGTTTCTGAAATCGGGAATGTACAGACGCCCAATTTGGGCGTCTCTGAAATCAGGAATGTACGGACGCCCAATTTGGGCGTCTCTGAAATCGGGAATGTACAGACGCCCAATTTGGGCGTCTCTATCATACCTGAAAAATCCAATTTAATCCGACCATTTTTCCCGTTTCATTTATTACTACCAACCACCCTACGCCACCGCCTTCATCCCATCCAACACATCCATCACTGATTTAACTGCATCAGCCGATGATTTCAGAAGGGCCGATTCTTCGGAATTTAGCTTTAGTTCAATAATTTTTTCAATTCCGTTTTTTCCCAAAATAACAGGGGCGCCAAGATAAATATTATTGATGCCATATTCTCCTTTAAGCAATGCACAAACAGGGAAAATTCTTTTCTGGTCCCGAACCATTGCCTCCACCATTTGGGCGGCAGCGGCACCCGGGGCATACCAGGCAGAAGTACCAAGCAACTTAACAATTTCTCCTCCTCCTACTTTGGTTCTTTCAACAATGGCATCCAGCTTTGCTTTATCAATTAATTCAGTTACAGGGATTCCTGCTACGGTGGTGTACCGTGGGAGCGGAACCATGGTGTCTCCATGCCCACCCATCAGAACGGCCTGAATATCTTTTGGCGAAACATTTAATTCGGTTGCAAGAAATGCACGGTATCTTGCCGTGTCAAGGATCCCTGCCATTCCAAAAACCCGGCTTGAATCAACTCCGGCATTCAGGTAAGCACAATATGTCATTACATCCAAAGGATTCGAAACTACCACGATTTTTGCATTGGGCGAATGCTTAATTACATTTCCGGTAACGGCTTTTACAATTCCGGCATTGGTAGCGATAAGGTCATCCCTGCTCATCCCGGGTTTGCGCGGGATTCCGGAGGTGATAACCACCACTTCAGAACCGGCAGTGCGCGAATAATCATTGGTAACCCCGATGGTTCGGGAATCATACAAGTTTATCGGTGCGGTTTGCCATATATCCAAGGCTTTCCCTTCGGCAACGCCTTCTTTGATGTCTAAAAGAATTATTTCATTGGCAATTTCTTTTTTTGCCAGCACATCAGCGCATGTGGCTCCTACGTTGCCAGCGCCTACTACGGTAACTTTCATAAAAAAATAATTTTATTTTAAAATAATTATTAAAGGTGAAATTTAAATTTTCTGATGAAAAACTTTTATTGTTCGGGGCGAAATTAAAAACATTCCATTCAATAAAAAATGTAGTTT
>JAHEZO010000256.1 GCA_023250995.1 Flavobacteriales bacterium
CCTTCCTGTAATGGGTTCAAAATTATGGATTGAAAAACCATAAGGGAAATTATACCCGTCCCACCCAACTACATCAAAAGGATGGGTGGAATATATCATTTCATGAATCATCCCCTCTTTTTTTATTTTTACAAGATAGTCACCTTTTTTATCAAATGTTTCAAGATTGTCCGGGAGTTTGTAATCTCTTTCACAAAATGGAGAATGCTCGAGAAGCTGCCCGAAATGATTCCTGTACCTTTTGGGAGTATAAATAGGTAAAAATGATTCGAGAAAAAGCAGACGGTTGGCTGAATCTCCCTCACCCAACGGGTTGAACTCAATCTGATAAATCACCCCGCGGGGGATGATGAGATAATCGCCATACTCAAAAGGTATGTTTCCTAAAAAAGTCTTCAAAATCCCGCTCCCCTTGTGAATAAAAAGCAATTCATCGGCATCGGCATTTTTATAAAAATAATCCGTTAAAGATTTTTTGGGTGAAGCAAGGCCAAAATGTACATCCCGGTTGGCCAATAGAGTTTTTCTGCTTTCTAAAAAATCATTTTGGGGGTGAATATTAAAACCCTTTAGGAGCATTGATTTAATATTTTTTTCAACCGAAATTTTGGGTGATACATCGGTTGATTTTAAAATTTCTTTAACCTGTGTTGGCCGGTGCACATGGTAGAGAAGGGATGACATTCCGGAAAATCCCTCGGTACCAAAAAGCTGCTCGTAGTAAAATCCATCCTTATTTTTTTTAAATTGTGTATGGCGCTTGGTGGGAATTTTCCCGAGGTTGTGATAAATTGGCATAGAGGAAAATTAAATTATTTTTATGCCGCAAAATTACTGAAAAATGTTCAGGATGAAGTGATGGCAATCACAAAAAGAAAGAAGGCCTTCTGAACCCGAGTTGAGCATGGAATGAAAGGGCAAACACAGATTTTAGGCATGGAAATAAAGCCACCAAATCGTTAAAACACAAAATCCCTCAAAAATTTTTGAGGGATGTTGAGCTTTTGTGTTTTTGGGGCAAGATAAAAAATTTAACTTTTTGTTTTTAAAAAAATATTTATTGTTTTATCCATAACCCATGATATTAGAGAATTCGCAAAAAAAAGCAACAGGGTAAAACAAATAGAATTTTTATAGTATTTGGTTATCATATAATAGGTTACTTTTTTAACCCAGGCCTTAATCTCCCCTTCTTGTACACTGCATGCGTATCATTTTTAATTTTCCCTTTTCTTATTTTTCTTTGAATTTCAATCGGGAGGGCAAAAATTTCCTTACACCCGGCAGAGCAGCATCCATCAAATTTTTTTTCACATTCTTTGCATTGTATGAATAAAAGATGACAATCCTGATTTTTGCAATTGGTATGATTATCGGAAGGGGTTCCGCACTGATGGCAGGCTGAAATAATTTCCGCAGATACTCTCTCTCCCAACCGTTCATCAAACACAAAATTTTTTCCGATAAAATAATTTTCAAGGTTCTCCAGTTTTACTTGCCGCACATAGTCTATTATTCCCCCATAAAGCTGGTTCACATCCTTAAACCCATGATGCCTTAAAAACGCACTGGCCTTTTCACAACGGATGCCCCCGGTGCAATAAAGCAAAATTTTTTCTTCCTTTTTTTCTTTTAATAAATCCAGGGCAATGGGCAATTCCTGTTTAAAAGTATCTGCATCCGGACGTATGGCTCCCTTAAAATGGCCCACCTCACTTTCATAATGATTTCTCATATCAACCACCAAAGCCCCATTTTTTAACGCCTCATTAAATTCTTTTGCACTAAGGTGTTTGCCTACATCGCCTGCATCAAAAGTATTATCATTCAAACCATCGGCTACAATTTTATCTCTGATTTTAATGATTAGTTTATAAAATGATTTTCCGTCATCCTCCAGTGCTTTTTTTAAAGGAATGCCCGAAAATAATGAGTAGGAAATAAGGGACTGAATAAATTTTTCCCAATGATGGGAAGGAACACTAATTTGTGCATTTATCCCTTCAGAGGCAAGGTAAATCCTTCCAAAAATATTCAGCGCATCAAACTTTAGGTAAAGATCATCCCTAAGCGCTTGCGTGTCCTCAATTTTTACATATTTATAAAATGAAACTGTAGTTCTGCCAAATGTCTCCTCCATCAGCTTTTTCCTAAGCTCCTGCTTGCTGAATTTGTTATGTAGTGCCATAATTCAATCAAAAGTAAAATTTTATTTTTATTTTTGTTATTAAAAATCCTTCCGTTATGAAAACTTTCTTTCTCCATTTTTTTGTTTTTTCAGGAGTAAGCATAACTGTTTTTTCTCAACCGCTGCTTTTTAATGAAAAACAGGAAATTCCTGTTCCTTTTGAAAGAAAAAATTATGCCGGTTTAATGACAGATGGTAATATTTCTGAATGGTATAATTATGGCCAAACAATTTATGATATGGGAGGGGATGTTAGTTTTTTCAGAAATTTTCTTTTCCCTGATTCAACAGTTCAGGTGGAGTATACCTCAGGCATGGGCTATGTTTGGAAACATTCTTTAGGCCAGGTTTTCGATCCCGCTTCAGTATATTTTTCAACCACCAACACTGTGCTTGACAGCACCGTTTCATACACTCTTGATTCAGTTGGTTTTTTTTATCGTTATTTCCGTTTCAGGGATTCAGTTCCCGATACCCTAATCATACAGATTTATGAAAACAATAAAATAAATTTTGCTCCAAATCCCTGGAACAACGGAAAAAGTTATGCCCGTGTACCTTACAATTATCAGAAGAGAAAAGGGGCGGTTCCAAGCCACGAATATGTTTACCTGCTTACTGATTCAGATACTATCTCAACTGATGCCGGCTTTCTCACCTTTCCGGTAAATGTTTCCGTGCCTGCAGGAAAAAAAATTGCGGCAACCATCACTTATTTTCCCGGACACTCATACTCAGTGGGTGATACCATTGATGCCTACGTTGGGAAGGCACCTTTTAATAAAGTAAATGCATTTGTTGCCTATGATTTTTCTGATAATGATAAAAACCCCGACCAGTATTTTTATAACAATATGCTTACCGCATCCAAAAACGTAAGGTACAACATGGACACTACAGGGTGGAACGGAAAATACATTCCAGGTACTGCATGGAACAGCGGAATTTATCATTTGGATATGGCATTTAAAATTACAACCCAAAACCTGGGAATTACAGAAAAAGAAAATCTAAACAAATCCTTTTGTTTTTACCCTGGCCTGGGCGTGAGTGGTGAAAAAATTTCAATCATTTTATCCGGAAATGATTTTGCAGATGAGGGTAAATTAAGTTTTTATGATATCACGGGGCGGAAACTTTTTTCAGAAAGAATTGTTTTTAATGGAAATAAAAGCACTCTGGCAATACCTGATTTGGCCGTTGGAATGTATCTTGTTGTTTTGGATTTGGGGATGGAACTGCTTACAAAAAAAATTGTGGTCAACGATGAATAATCTCTCCTTTTTTAATTTAAAACCACCAGTTTTTCAAATTTATTAACCACCTGGCCCGTGGGTGCTATTACTTTTAGTTTATAAACATAAACTCCTTTGCCAATTTTATCCCCAAAGTCATCCCTTCCATCCCAAAATATCGGGCCGGCCCTGAAAGTATCTGAAAAAACATAGGAATCCAGCGACTTAATCAGTTTTCCCGAAACGGTAAAAATCTGAATTGAAATGTCGAGGTTTTGACCCGGCTGATTGTGTTCAAAATAAAATGCTGTTTGGGTGGTAAAGGGGTTTGGATAATTTAAAATATGGTCGAGGGCCAGATTGGCCTCCCTGGCAACAATAAACTCTGTTTGTGCTTCACCTGAATTATTATAAACATCAAAAGCTCTAATACTTAAAGAATGCTTCCCTTCCATTAAATCGGCAAGGGGATACCTTAAATAACCTTTTTGATAGGAATTAATTTCGGCTTCGTAATAATCATTCAATAAAATAGCCTTGGATGAATTTCCATCCAAAACCGCAACAATATCGTGGCCAATTCCATTTCCTGCAGTGTTGATTCCGTTTTCGTCAAAAAACTTGGCAAACAATTTCGGGTTTTCGTTGGTCACACCCCCGAAAACAAATTTTTCATCGTTTAAAAATAATTGAATCCTTGGTCCAGAATTATCAGCCACTGCGTTTGAATCCGATCCGCCAATAAAAAAATTTTCAAAATAACCGCTCGCATCCGTTTCCCCGTTTTCTCCGTAATGGCTAATACGGCCTTTCCCCAGTGAATATGAAATGTCTTTTGGCACCACAAAGCTATATTCAAAATCTCCGTTTTTTACACTGGCTTTGCCCTTAAACAGGATATTTTTTTGACTTTTAAAACGAAAAACCACCGGGACTGGGGTACCCATTGAATCCCAAAAGTTATTATCATTATTCAGGGAATTAATACTGGAAGCTTTGTCAAATACAAGGGGATAAATTACCCCGTTAAAATCAGAAAGTTTCTTTCCCTTTTCATTTGCAACAAATCCTTTTACTGTTACCTTTTCCA
>JAHEZO010000257.1 GCA_023250995.1 Flavobacteriales bacterium
TGCTTGCTTTTTTTTGCCTTTGTTGTAATTTCTATTTATGAATACTTAGTTTACTTCCCACACCATTATTATCCGGTCGTCACCGCAGGTTATTAAATAATTTTGATATCCTGTCCATAATACTTTGTTTACTGAATGGGTGTGGCCCTCTGAATTTTTTTTGTCAATCCTGGCCACAAAATCAAAGGATTCTGAATCCCATATTTTAGCGGTTTTATCTCTGCTTGCCGTGGCAAATAAATTTTTTTCGGGGCTGAATGAAATGTCGTAAATGGCATAATTATGGGCCGGAATTTCAATAAACATTTTAAAGTTATCAGTAAGGTCCCAACAACGCAGGTATGCATCCCTTCCGCCCGATACAAGGCTTAGCCCGTTGGGGTGAAATTTAAGGCAATTTGCCGAAAGCCCGTGTGCATTTATCAACGTAATTTGCTTATGAGTTGAGGTTTCAAAAATTCTTATTGAACCATCACCACACGCTATGCCTGCGAAATTTTCTTCCAGGTCAAAATCAATGTTTCTTAATTTTTCACGGCATAAAATAATTCTTGTAATGAGAGAATAATCATTTGCATTCCATACCGAAAAACTTCCGTCACCACTAAGTGCGTAAATTGAATTGTTTTTTTTACAATACCGCAAATCAAATATTGGAGTTTGATGAAGGGCAATAAATTTAATTTCCTTTTTTTCCGCCAAATCAAAAATATGAATAGCCCCGGAGTAAAGTCCAATTACCAGCAATTTTTTTGAGGGAATGTGGCAGATGGAATAAATGAAGGAATCGGCTTTAATTGAAAACCCAAGGGGGCCTGTGGATTGGCTCCCAGATATATTTTTTAGAGACCATTCGGCAACCATTTTATCACTGCTTCCTGAGAAGATAGAGTAGGGTTCCCTCCCTTGTTCTAATGAAAAAATTCCGGCCGAATGACCCTTAAGATGGGCTACTTTTTTAATGATCAAAGTTATGTTTTTAGTTTTTGGTTTTTTGATTTTATATTAATCCACTGATACAAATTCGTTCATGGCATAGGCGACATGATTCCCGTATGAAAAAAGGTAAACTGAACTAAGAATTACTCTATAATTATTGAAACCTCATTGGTTTGTTTTAGCAATATAGAATTCAAATTAATGAACCTTAATCCTATTTTTGATTTACGAATTACAACTCCTACTTCTTACGACTTACGATAATAAAACTTTCTGGGAAATATTAGTTAAAAACTGAAGTTACGCAAAAACATTAATTTCCAAAATACAAATATCAAAATACAAATAAAATTCAATATTAAAATTTCAATTATCAAACCGTCTTCTAAGTTAGAAAGGCGGTTTAGAACTTTCTTTATTGGTCATTGGAATTTTTTTGAAATTTGATTATTGTTATTTGTTTTTTGAAATTGAAATGTGGGTAACATCAGTTAATAATTGCCATAACCTAATGAAAGCAATATCCAATTCCCCATTCTGAAAAATCAGCTTTAAAAAAATGAGTTTTTAGGGTAACATTTGCAAATATATTTTCAGTGACCTGATATCTCATTCCTATCCGGTGATAAACCGGACCATCCTGTTTATACTTTGAATAAATGTAATAACCCATACCTGTTATAATACTAATTCGGGAAATTCTTGCAGCATAGAATAATGAAATTCCCGGCTGGAGATTTTCAAATTGATTTTTTAAAATAATTTTAGCCCGTTTGAAATAATCATAATGTGCTGTATTGTAAAATAAATCATATCCAACCAGAAATTGATTTTTAACAGAACTTAATAATGCAAAGGTTATCCCCATTGAAAAGGCAGCGTATTTTTCGGTACTCCCCAAAGGATAAACCGCTCTTAACCCACCTGCAGCAAAATATGAAATTTCCTTTTTCCCATTTTTTGCCGTAACGGAATCAATAATTAAGGATTTCCCCACCTTTCCGAAATAACAGCTTAATCCGGCATTAGCGGTAGGAATATTTATTCCAAGGTTTGGTATTGTAAATGCCCCGTTTGAGAAATGTGTAAGCGAAATTCCCGATGAAGCAGAAATCCGGTTCGTTAATTTCCATTCTGCCTCACATCCTAAACTTATGATGGCATTTATTTTTGAGCCTATTATAATATTTTTATAATTCTCAATACGGTTAAAGGGTTTGCTTATGTAACCCACTCCCCATCCAAGGTGAAAATTCAAATTGAAAATATCTTTTTTGATGGTTGAAAAATTAATGTAAGGGAAAATTCCTGTGGCAAAACCAAGTTGAAGGGGGTTGGCAAGGTCAGCAAAATAAAAAGAAAATCCCCAGGTGGGATAATGGTAAAGTTGCTGCCATTTTTTTTCGCCAAATGTGGGGATATCATAATTTAATTCAAATCCCTTTACGTGACCCTTGATTAAATTTTTTATTCCTGTCCGGTGAGGAATGATGAAGCCATAATGGACTTTTGGCTCAATATTAAAAGAATAATTTTTTCCTTCCTGGGCAATGGATGAAGTAGAAATTTGAATGCATCCCAAAAGGAAAACCAGAATGGGAAGCCTTCTGCCGGGTTGAAGAAAGAGTTTAAACCCCAAAAAAATAATTTGAAAAATTACTTTCATAAATTAGCCTAATTAATTGCTAAATTACACATCCGTATTAAATGAAAATTAAATGAAAAAAAATAATGAAGCTTCGGTTGAATTTGTACGTCTTCTAACCATCATGGATGAACTCAGGGAAAAATGTCCATGGGACAAAAAGCAAACGATGGAAAGCCTTCGTTATTTAACCATTGAGGAAATGTATGAACTTGCTGATTCAATTCTGGAAGAGGATTTTGCCGGAATAAAAAATGAGCTTGGCGATTTATTATTGCATATAATTTTTTATTCAAAAATTGGTTCTGAAAAAAATAAATTTGATATTGGGGATGTATTAAAAGGAATTTGTGAAAAGCTCATTCACCGCCACCCCCATATTTATGGTGATGTTAAGGTAAAGGATGAAGAAGAGGTGAAAAAAAACTGGGAACAATTGAAATTGAAAGAAGGGAAAAAATCCGTGCTGGAAGGAGTACCAAAATCTTTGCCTGCCCTTGTTAAAGCCGGAAGGATTCAGGATAAAGCCAAATCAGTGGGTTTCGACTGGGAAAAGCCGGAACAGGTATGGGAAAAAGTAGAGGAGGAGCTAAATGAGTTTAAAACCGAAGTTGAAAAATTAAATTTATCTGAAAATTCAAATGAGGCTCTATTAAATTCAAAAATTGAATCCGAATTTGGCGATGTATTGTTTTCACTGGTGAATTATGCAAGATTTATTGGAGTAAATCCCGAAAATGCATTGGAGAAAACAAATAAGAAATTCATTCACCGGTTTAGGCACCTTGAAAAAAGAGCTTCCGAAATAAATAAAAAATTGGAAGAAATGTCTCTTGCCGAAATGGATGTTTTTTGGAATGAAGCTAAGGTAAAGGAATAATTTTTTTTAAGGAACCTTCATGAGCCAAGGTAAATCTTTATTGTGTTATTACTTTTTTCAGAAAAAATATTAAAGGAGATAATTGATTCCTTTTTATTTTAAAATTACAAGTTTTTTCATTCCTGTTTTTCCCTCCCCAATTACCTTGCAGAAATAAATTCCGGGAATTAATTTTCCGGTTTCGATTCTGATATTATTCATGCCGGCATTTGATAAATGGCTTAATTCATTAATGGTCCTCCCTCTTTCATCCAGAATTATTATTTGAAATTGTGAATTTTGCTTTGCATCAAATTCCAGATAAAAATATTCTGATGCAGGGTTAGGATAAATATTAAAATCAAACCCGGATATGGCCGGTTCCTTTATTCCTGTTATTTCCCATGTACGTGTATAATGAGTGGTAAAAACACCATTCCCATGGGTGGCCACTGCTGTAAATCCATCGGTTTGGCGAACATCCGTCATAACTGTTACAACATTCCCGATAGTAGATGCGCCCTGCTGAATCCACCGGGTGGAATCCTGAACAATGTTGAGAGAATCGGTTGCGAACAACCCGGTGCTTGTTGAAACAAGGTAAATCGTACCATCTTCAACAGGTAGAATGGAGGCATATCGGCAGGAAGGACCATTGCCCGTTCCGTTGGAATTTTGTTCTAAATTTCCTCCCACCTTTTTCCAGGTAGCACCTGCATCTTCCGAGTAAAATAAACTGTAAACCGAATAGTTTGAAAATACCACCATCAGCTTATCGGCATTTCGTGGGTCAACGGCAATTCCGCTTACGTAACCACCTGCCGGCATATTCCCTCCTGTAATTTCAACAGGTATCGGGTTGCCAATATTTGCTGAATCAAGTTTAAATATTTTTCTGTCATTCAGTTCGAAATATACTCTGTTTGCTACATTGTTTTGGGATGCAGCAATGGCCGTAATGGATGCATTGCTGTCAGCAAGCTCAAATGAATATTTGAACCACCCGGTGCTGATGGTGTCCCAGCTTCCATCCAATGGTATAGAGGATAAATTATCGTTTCTCCAAAGGT
>JAHEZO010000114.1 GCA_023250995.1 Flavobacteriales bacterium
TGGTTGGTACAGGAGTTTCTAATCCAACCACCTCAGTTCCAAATCCTGCAAGCCCTCTAATTGTAAATTACAATAACAATTCAGGATGTACGAATTCTTATTTATCACTGCAAAAAAGCAATGGAACCTGGAGTGGTTATGGCTTAGGAGGTTCAGTTGTAAATGATATTACCTCTGCATCATCAAGTTTTAACACCAGTTCAAATCCGATTTCAACTTATTATTCATCCACCGGTTGGAAAGATATTTCAACTACTACAGATACCCGTTCAAGATTATTATATATTAAAACCTCGAGGAGTTTACCAACCATTACGGGAGTCCCCTTTGCAACCATTTGCAACAATGGAACCATCACCCTTGCTTGCACTCCTAATAATCCTTACAACAACTCCAATTTTGAATGGACAATTCAGGCAACTCCAGTTACAGGATTAAGTACACCGGCTGCAACTTATTCTTCCTCGCTTCAAAATCCAGGGCTTGTTACTTTGCCAAATGCCGGTGCTTCGGATATAATTTATCAAATTAAATTGAGGGTTCAGGATGAGTGTTGCGGATGGTCAATTCCTGTTTTTTCATCGGTTACAGTTCGTCCTAATTTGCTTGCCGGTTCAATAGGGAATCCTCAAACCATTTGTTACAGCGGGGATCCGGCCACTTTATCCAATGCAGGTTCGGCAAGCGGTGGAGCCGGGATTTTTACTTATCAGTGGGAATATCAAGATAATTGCACAGGGGTTTGGACCTCAATTGCCTCATCTAACAGCACCAATTACGATCCTCCGTCTGGCTTAACCACGAACCGTTGTTATCGCAGAAAAGTAACCAATGATTGTGGTGAAAATATTTACTCAAACACAATTACTGTAACAGTAAATTCAAATTTTTCTTCGGGATCAATTACCGGTACCGGTGGAGTTTTTTGTTCCGGTGGTGACCCAACCACTATGACAGCCAATCCGACCGGAGGCTCAGGAACCTATACTTACCAATGGTATTATCTGGATGGGACTACCTGCCCAAGTGCCGGTGGGGCTACTCTAATTGGGGGTGCAACAAGCAGTACTTATGATCCACCGGGAGGTTTAACAGTTTCTCGATCATATCAATGCATGATTGATGCCACTGGATCCCCAGACTGTGGTTCCGCCACCTGGTCAACCAACTGCATCAACGTAACTGTTCTTCAGGCCGGGGTCTGGAATGGGTATGTAAACACTGATTGGTTCAATTCAGGAAACTGGTGTCCAACCTCGGTTCCAAATTCAAGTACAAATGTCATTATTCCTCCTGACGCCAATAATTTGCCTGCAATTAACGGTACTGGAGCTGTTTGCAATAATATTACAATTATACCGGCTGCATCATTAACATTTTTATCCAGTGATAGTTTGACGGTTTACGGAAACTGGATTAACAATGGAACCTTGGTTCAAGGAACGGGAAGGGTTACATTTATTGGCTCTATTTTGCAACATATTAACGGGAGTTCAACCACCACTTTTAATAATTTGACATTAATCAATTCATCCGGTTTAAAAATTAATGTTCCAACCAATGTTGCTGGTTTATTTACTCTTGTTGACGGGATAGTGGATTCTAAACCTTCCAATTTTATTTTAATGAGTACCGCTACCACCACCGATGGTTCCCCTACCAGTTTTATTGATGGCCCGGTTACTAAACAAGGGAATTCAGATTTTGTCTTTCCAATTGGAAAAAACGGAAAATGGGCACGTTTGGGAATATCAAGCATAACTTCCTCCAGTGACTTCAGGGCAGAATATTTAAATTCAGGATATTCTTCAATTTCACCTGTAGACGTGGGTGTGGTGAATGGGGTAAGTTCTCTTGAATACTGGACTTTGGACAAAACAGCAGGTTCAGGAAGCACCAATGTAACCTTATATTGGGAAGATGCCTCCTGGAGCGGAATTCAAAGTTGCGATCCACTGGGTAATTTGGTAGTTGCCCATTGGTATGATCAGGGTTCCGGATCAAAATGGTACAGCGAAAGTAATACCGGAGGAGTGGGTGGGTCATGCGTTGGTTCATCTTCAGGATGGGTAATTTCACAGCCCGTTTCTACCTTTAGTCCATTTACATTTGGAACAAAAAGCGGTTGGGCCAACCCTTTACCTATCCGTCTTACTGATTTTTCAGCCGGTTGCAAATTTATTGGACTTTCCTCCAATTACATTATTGAGGTAAATTGGACCACTGCCACTGAAATAAACAATGATTATTTTTCTTTGGAAAGGAGCTCAGACGGGGTAAATTTTTCTTCCGTTGCACTGATTAAAGGCAAGGGGAACTCCAGCACTTTGGTAAACTACAAATGGATTGACAGACCGGAAATAGATGAAGATAATCCGGAACCAACTTTTTATTATCGTTTGCGCCAGCGTGATTTTGATGGGAAATCAGAAGCTTCTAACATTATTTCTACTACCTGCAGTTTTTTAGATAACTCTGAAATGGCCGCCTTCCCTAACCCGGCAAAAAACAAAGTTTTTGTTGCTCTTAATTCAGAAAAATCCCAAACCGGTGAATTATACATTTCGGACATTATCGGTAAAAAATACCTCTCTTTAAATATTGAAACCCGCAAAGGGGAAAACTTGTTTGAACTCGACACTAGAAGAATTTCATCAGGGCCTTACTTTATAAAAGTTCGTTATAATGACGGGACTTTATTGAACCAAAAACTTTCCATTGAGTAATTTTGTTTTTTTCCAACCCGAAAGTCATTTTTTTCGTATTAGAATTCGCTTATTCTAATTTGTTCATCTTAAAAAATGACAACATTATATAAAATAGTAGTCTTTGGTTTTTTGTTTTTTCTGATTTTTTTTAGAAATTTTTCTATTGGCCAGAACATTGGCGTTAACACCGATGGCTCCTCCCCTTCCACCCTGTTTCACACCAAAAATACCATTGCCGGCCAAAACAATTATCTTAGAATTGAAAACACCCAAGGCGGGTATCAGTCGGCCCTGCAACTATTAAACACAGGCACCTCCAATGCCGACTGGATTTGGTACATCCCCGGAGGAACAACTGAAATGAGGCTCTACCGCGGAGCCGACCTTGTTACTTTTCTTGCCAATGGAAATGTGGGTATCGGAACCACCGTTCCCTCAACCCCACTGCATATTGTGGGTACTCACCCCACAACTCAATTCAGATTAACCCTGCCTTCCGGAAGTAACGGTGGTGGAACAGGAGAAGTTAATTTGCAGCTCTGGGCCTCAGAGCCCGGCATTACCTGGGATGCAGGGGGAATCGGAACCAATGTTACCAACAACAATGGTTCACCGGCAGGGTTCGGGAGAATAAACACAAGTTTAGGTCAATCCTACATCCGCTTTATTACTAACGGAGGGGCTATGGCTTTAAACACCACAGATAATGCAGGAACTTATTATCAAACAATGTATATGGCCGGAGGAAACGTTGGTATTGGAACTACCACTCTGAATGCCAAATTAAATGTTATTGGTGGCGGCCAGATTTTGGCAACCAATGGATCGTCTTCCAACACCCGAACCCTCACCATTCTTGAAAATGGAGATGCCCAGACGAATTTTGGTGCTTATCCGGGTGCCTGGACATCGGCCCTGCAAATTCAGGATAATACCGCCCCGGCTTCCAGATTTTTATGGTTTTCTCCTCTTGATAATGGCTCAGGAAGCAATGCCAGAATAAGGGCTGCGGGCTCCGGTTTGGATATTTATACAGGTGGTGGAAATGATGCGGGAAATTTTTCTGCTTCTTTTGCTTCTACCGGAAACGTTGGCATTGGAAACACAACCGCCTCTTATAAGCTGGATGTTACAGGTGACACACGCACGACAGGAAAATTTTTTGGCCATTATGCCGTGGATGATACCAGGAATGCAAACTCGGCACCTACCGCTTACAACAACGAAGTTTCCTTTGATTTTAAAGACCGTTCTGTTGTAGGCGTGGGTGGAAGTGGAACTTATTCAGGGATGATAACCATGGCCCCTTGGGGGGATAACTCTGGCGATGCAAGTCATCAGCTGAATTTTAATGAGGGAGGAATTTTCTGGAGGCAGGGACAACCCGATGGAGGAAGCTGGGATGCATGGACACAGATTTTAACCTCCAGTATTGCACCCACCGGATCAGGGTCAACCAATTATCTTGCCCGCTGGACCAGTGCCACTGCACTCGGCACCGGTATTTGTTATGACAACGGAACAAATTTAGGTGTTGGAACCACCTCTCTCAGCTATAAATTAACCGTTAATGGCCCCGTTGGAAACATTGACAATGCCGGAAGCTATGGACAGACCTTACTTCAAACCTGGGGATTGAGTTCGGGTGGGACAATGTATCTTGAGCCTGCCGGTGGATCGTCACTTTACCTTACCGATTCCTGGAGTAATACCGGAATGCTCAATGTTCAATTTGGACGAACTGCCTTCGAAAGAGGAAATGTAGGAATTGGTTCCTCAGCCACCTCACCCGCAGTTCCTCTTTCAGTTGGCGGAAATGGAACCAATGTTTACGCCACCGATGTGTGGGTTGAAAACAATATGCATGTACAGGGTAACGAGGCATTAACACAGGGAGGAAGAGGAAGAATGAGGGTTGGCACTGCATGGAGTTATGTAGGCCTTTATGCAGATGCTTCCTCCACCGGTGTGGCAAATGACCTTGTTTTAGGTGCAAGTTCCAGTCAGGTGAGGATTGGTTGTAACGGATGCGGGCAAAATCTTTTGGTAAATGGGCGAATTAAAACAAACGGGATAAACGAATCCTCCGACATTCGTTTCAAAAAAAATATTGCACCTTTGTTAAATTCACTCGAAAAGGTTGAAAAACTAAATGGAGTTAATTATTTTTGGAGATCGGATGAGTTCACATCAATGAAAAATGATACGGGAATTCAAATAGGATTGATTGCACAGGAACTTGAAAAAATTTTCCCCGAGCTTGTAAAAAATGATGAGGAGGGATATAAATCCATTGAATACAGTCATCTTGTGCCGGTGCTGATTGAAGCAATTAAGGAGTTGAAAGCCGAAGTGGATTCATTAAAAAAAACGAATTTTACAAACAATCAAATTGCAGAGATTAAAATACGAAAACTTGAGGAAGATCAGGAAAAGATTAAGCAATTCCTTAACTTGAAAAGTGAAAAATAATTAAATATTTTTTATGCGGAATATAATTTTTGTGCTATTCTTATTTCTTTCGAAAACCGCATTATTTTCTCAGGAGGAAAATATAATACCGAAGGTAAACCCAAAAGATTTAATAAAAGATTCCATATTTAACCCTTTCCGGTTGGTTTTAGAGAAAGGTTTGGTTACAGAGGAAGAATTAAACAAACTTGCTCCAAACAGGCCCAAATATTTTTTCTCAGGAACTTTTAGGGAAAGTAATATCCAATATTATAAAAAACTTCAATTATGGGCCGAATATCATCCTGAAGAAACAAACAGGATGGAACTTATTAAAGATTTCGTTAAAGAAAGCATAAACAGGGATTTTAATAAATTTTTTAGTGTGGTTGAAACGGATGTTACCGAGAAAAGAAATATTAAGGAATCCACAGGGAAAAATATTGTATTACCAAACAATGATTCTACCCTGGTTTTAAACTTTCCGGATGAATATATTAAAAATATTAAAAATGTTGCACCGCATATTCCAAACAGGCCTAACCGACTCGACCGTTTTAATAATGATGAAGAATCCATGAACCACAGAGTGGCCATGGATAAATGGGTAAAAGATTATCCCGAAGAATTCAAACAATCTTTAACTCTTGACTCCTATCTGCATATTTTTACTCCCGACACTGGTAAAATAGAATTTAAAAAAGATCCTTGGCCATATCCTGATTTTATGAGATACCCTGTTACCACCTTAAAACCTGAACTTTACAATACAGGGAACCCGGAAAAAGACAAATTTGTTTTTGACCAAATGACCCAACATTGGTATTTTAAATATGATAAGCCGGGATATGAAAAACTTTACGGCCATCTACCCGTTATTAATATCGACAATGAAAAATTTCCGGTAAAATGAAAATCCTTTCCTCTTTATTAGTTTTCATTTTTGTTCTTTTTTTTAAATGCAGTTTGCAAGGGCAAACCTATACCGATGGGCCAATGCGGCTGGTTATAAGAGTAAATTACGGATGGATTTGTTGTTATAATGATGCTGGCTTTGGAGCTGCGGAAAACCGATGGAAGTTTTGGGCAAGAGATTATGGTGACTGGGATGGGTTGGATTGGAGGGGTGGCACCTGCATTGGGGTAGATACCTGGAGCACCGGTTGGATTGGCGGCCCATGGGGAGATTCGTTTTGGCTCATGGATGCTTGGTATGGTACAAATGTGCCGGTTGGATTTGACCTTTATATTGATGCCTGGGAAGAAGATGGCTGCGGAGGGGATTGCGATTATAATACAGGTTGGTATTGTGATAATGACGATGCACATTGCGGTGGAGGCCAGTTTGCCTGGAATATTGATTACCGGTCAATGGGACCACCCTGCCAGTGGAATAATCCCGGAGTTGGGCAAGATGTATTTGCCTGCGGTGCCTATGGGGGCGAATTTAATTCCTATTGGCAATATACGGAAAACCCCGGGGTAGGGACTTATATCTGGAGGGGAAAATACAGTTACAATTGGAATGATGCCTGTAACTGGAATACCAGCACCGTTCCAAATTCGGCCAAGGATGTAATAATTCCTGCCGGTTACACTTACTATCCCATAATTTACAATGGAGTTTCTGCCTATTGCAATACTATTGAGGTGCAGTCAACTTCAGGTGCGTATCTTGAAATTCAAGCGGGGGGAACTCTTACGGTTACTCAATAAACTTATCATGGTTTCCCGAAATCAGGATTTTTAATAAAATTTGTATCAGTTAATGATTTAAGAAAATCAACAATCATTTTCTTTTCTTCATTATCCAGGTTTAGCCTGATTGGTTCACCGTTAATTTTTAATTCTTCACTGAGAAATTTTTTTAGTTTAATTCCAGAATTATAATATTCCACAACATCTTCAAGGGTATTAAACCTGCCATCGTGCATATAAGGGGCATTTAAGGCCACGTTATTTAATGATGGCACTTTAAAAAGGGTTCCAGAATCGGTTAATTTTTCATTCTCCGGTGCTTTTTTTTCCCCGTAATCGAAATCAAGTCCATTATTTTTTAACTGGGAACCACCGTATGAAATGCTTCCTGAATGACATTTTTCACAAAGGGTAAGAACATTAATTATTTTTGATGGGAAATTTTCCTGAGAAATTTTTTTTGCCATTCCTTCCGGTGATGCTTTTATTATCGAATCCATTCTCAATTTAAAAAAAGATTTTTCCGATTTTAACGATTTCAGAAAAGCCACCATTACCTCAACCACCATTGAGGAATCAATGCCCCTTGCTCCAAAAGATTTTCTAAATAAACCGGGGTAATCAGGGGATTGGTTTAGGGATGAAATAAGGGATTCGACACTGTTCCCCATTTCAATACTATCCTTAATTGGTCTGAAAATGGTTTTCCCCAACTCCTTTAAACTTCCATCCCACAAAAAAAATTCATTGTTTATTAGGTTGGATAAACTGATTGTGTTTTTTCTGAGCAATTTCCCGTTCCATCCCCTATTAAATCTAACAGTATCAGCAAAAGCAAATTCCTGTTTGTGACATGAATTGCAAGAAATTGTTTTGTTTTTTGATAAAATGGGATCATAAAACAACTTTCTGCCCAATTGTATTTTCATTGAATCCGCTCCATTATCAGAAAAAATAAGGTAATTACTATTGGGAAAATTAAATGAAAACAGGGCCAATAGAAAAAAGGAAATTACAAAAATAAGGTTGGAAAAATGAAATTCTTTATTAAATTTTTTACTGCCCATAGTTCAGAATTTTACCTCTGTCCCCACTTTTAAAAGGGACCCCAATCAGAAAAAGCGCCATCATTTCGTCCTGTGCCCTATTCGAAGTGCCAACGTCTCGTGGAGGATTGAACGGGTTTTGAAAATTATTTGAAGTGTTATCGTAAGTGGCCATTACATGAATTTCTGTCCCGGCAGGAAATACTTTAAATTCTTTAAACCGGTATAAAAACTGCCACTGAAAATTCCAACTATTTATCCTTACAATAGGAATTGTGTCGCCTTCAGGGTTTATCGCAAATGAAAAAAAATTTTTGCACAACTGGTGGGCATGTGGCATAACTGCAAAAGCTGAAAAATCAGCTTCGATTACCTTTACACTATGAAATTCTTTTATTGAATTTGCCGGAATAAATAAAGGACCATTTAACATTTTGTCCTTGTTATTTAGAATTGAAATTGTTTGAGCATACCTTAAAGCAGGATTTTTGCTTTTATATAATAATATTTTCGACTGGATTTTATTTTCAGTTAAAACAGGAGCGTAATGAATTAAAGCAAGCATTACCGAATTTTTGGGCAAAAGGACGGAAATTCCCTCAGGATAAGATTCTTCCAAATTTCCCGGAAGAATTCCTGAAATAAAATTATCCGTTTGAGTCAGGTGGGAAGTCAGGGCCAGATCATCTTTTATTTCAATTTTTGGATTTTTTAACCCCGGTTCAAAAGCATTTGAATCCGGGACGCAATTCCAAATTTCCATGTGATGAACTATTTCAGGATTTCCTGAATAAAATTTAAAAGAACCGATTTCTATATCATTTTCAACAAGGTTTGGAAAATAAAATCTGGCGAATTGATCCTTTAAACTCTTGTTAACAATAAAACTATCCGGAACCATTAAAATTATTTCAGGCTTACTATCTTTTGATTTTGAATGGTTTTCCTTTTTTTTAAACAAATTCGGAACCCCCTTTTTCATTCCGGAACCAATCCAATTTCCAATTAATTTTTTTTCTTTTTCGGATAAAATTCTTTCGTTCTGAAAAGATTGATATCCGGCATCAGCCGGCCATGGAGGCATAACACCTGAATCAATTACCTTCTGAATTTGCCGGGCTCTCGGGGCAACATCCTTATAAGTTAATAATCCAAAGGGTGCTGAAGAATTTTTGGAATGACAGGGGGAGCAATTCTTTTGAATTATTGGAAACACGTCATGATAAAAAGTTATTTTTTGTCCATAAAAAGAAGTAAACAAAATACAGTTGAAAGTAATTGCGATGAATAATTTTTTCAAATATTTTTTAATTTTTATAATCATGGATTTTTTTCGGGCAAAGCAAAAATAAAACAACCAACCGGCTCTGTAATTTTAATTTTTATTTCTTTTCCATTTAGGTATGAATCAATGGAATCTTCCAGGTAATGTTCGGTAATTACGGTTCGTTTTTTGCCGAGTTCATAGGCCCAGTTATCAATTTTTCCTGAATATAATTTTAATCCGTTACTCCCGATAAAAACAGCTTCGGGAGTAACCGTGGCATTATATTTTTTTGTAAGGCCATAATCAGGATCCAAAACAATATTAAATTTCAAATCATATTTTTTCACAAACCGGTTTATCTTTTTTTTTGAATAATATTTTCCGGGGAAAACTCCATAAAAAACCACTCGCCTATCCTTAAACTTTTGAAATAATTGATTCAGGGTTAACGTATAATTTATGCAAAGCGGACATTCGGGGGATAAGAAAACAAAAACGGATGCCCCGTTGTTTTCAATTTGTACGAATTTATTTGACTTTCCTTCATTGGTCATCAACTCAATATTTACATTTTGGTTCCCTTCAAAAAACTCCCGATTTTGAAAAAGGGGTGATATAATCTCTAAAATCGAAAAAGTGTAAAAAAGAAGAATGGGGTTCATCTTAAATTATTTGTATCAAAAATAAGGGATAATATTCAAAATTGGCTCATAACTTTTTAATAAATTCGCAGTTGTGTTTTTTGACACCCTAAAAATTTTCTCCTATGAAAAAAATTACCATTGTTTTTTTATTCACCTATTCACTTGTGATTTTAAAATCTTTTTCACAAACCCAATTTCAAAGATCCATTGACTTTGGGAATGATGATTATGGAAATCAGATTGCCAATTATAACGGAAACAATTTTATTATCGGAAGCACTAACTCCACAGGAGCTGGGGGCTATGATGCCATGCTTTTAAAAACCGACAGCATTGGAAACGTTCTTTTTCAAAAACAATTTGGAGGAAGCTCAACCGAATTTGGAACAAAACTGAAAATTACCTCCGCAGGAAAAATTATTGGGATAGGCCGTTCCAACAGCTTCAGTACAACCGCTAACCATGATTTTTTTGTTTTTCAATGTGATGAGAACGGAACCCTCGAATGGTCAACTGTTTTTGGAACCGATAGCCTGGAATATGCATTTGCAATTGATGAAACAGGGGATGGTGGATTTGCCATTTGCGGACAAACAAAAACCAATGACAAATTTGATATTTTACTCGTTAAAATAAATTCCGCAGGAACTGTTCAATGGGCAAAAACAATTGGAAACCCACTTGCCAGTGAGGTAGTGTATGATATTAAGGCCTTAGGAAGCGATGGATTTGCTTTGTTTGGGTTTTCCAGCCTGGGATCTATTGGAATAAATGAAGCGATGATTTTATTTGTGGATACCTCAGGAAACTATTCGAGAGTAAATATTTTTGGCGGAACAGGCGATGACGATATCAGAAATTTTGCAAATGGTTCACAAAACAGCTTTTACACTGCCGGAAATACGCGTTCTTTCGGGGCAGGACTGGGTGATTTTTTTCTGGCAAAATTCGATGTTTCTTCTTTTCCCCCCTCTTTAATCTGGTTTAAAACCTATGGAGGTGCTCTGGAAGAATCTTTTTCTTCCATTGTTAAATCCGACAGCAATTTCGTTCTTTCGGGATTTACCCAGAGTTTTGGTTCGGGTGATAATGGTATAGTGATAAAAGTGGATAGTGAAGGGGAAGTAATCTGGGCGGGTAGCTATGGGGACAATGGTTCTGACCTTATTCAATGCGTTGCAAATAATCCTTCAGGCGGATACTTTCTGGCCGGATTTTCAAATTCATTTGGAGGTACGGCTAACAACATTTTTATTTTAAATACAGATTCTCTCGGTTTTACAGGTTGCAATTTTAATTCAATTTCTCTTTCTGCATCAGCGCAGGTTGCCACTTTTGTTGATACCATTACCTCCGGATTTGTTTCATTCACACCTCCTGATTTTGCTGTCCGGACTGCCAATGTAATTCAAAATTCAGGAGTGGCGGTTAATAATTTATTATGCTCTAACGACATTAAAGAAGAAAAAAATCCAAGTGTAAAGAGCTCCGTTTACCCCAATCCTGCCAATGATATTTTGTATTTTGATTTTAGTGGCAACGAAAAAGGAAACATAAAAATTTTAAATTCAGCAGGTATTATGATTGAATCCAATTTAATTCACATGAAAAATAATCATTCCGTCATGGATGTTTCTTCTTTTTCCCCGGGAATTTACATGGTAATTTTTAATTCTCCATTCAGGCAAATTGTTTCCAGGTTTTCAATAATACGGTAATATGAAAAAATATTTTCCGAATACTTTAAAATTTACTCTTTTTCTTGGGATTTTTAATTGTTTTTTTTCTGAAAAAAATTTTTCTCAGGCGGATTGGAAATTAATTACAGCCCCCCATGCAAGAGACCTTAAAGATGTTTTTGTTTTCAATGCAAGTTCCTTTATGGTTGTTGGGGGCCATGAAACGAATGACTCCATCCTGTCACTTTTCAAAACAAACGATGGGGGCCAAAACTGGAGCCTTTATGTTGATCTGTTATCTGAGCCCTGGCTTCAAACCATAAGATTTGCCAATCCATCCATAGGATTTGCTGCCGGTTATTCCGGAACCTTCTTTAAAACAACCAATGGTGGAAATTCCTGGATACCTCTGCCTTTGCCGGGATATTGGGCAAACCGGAATTATTTATCCGCTTTTTTTATTGACCCGTTAACCGGATTTTTGGCAGGAGGTACCCAATCCCCCGATTCCACTCAAACCATTCTTAAAACAACAGATGGAGGACTAACATGGTCGGAACAATTGGATCAGCTGGGACCATGCCTTAAGGAAATTTATTTTATTAATTCTTCTA
>JAHEZO010000115.1 GCA_023250995.1 Flavobacteriales bacterium
AAACGAAACAGTTTCATTATAAAATAATGGAAGAAATATTTTCATCAAAAAATCATCCTGTTTATGCAGATGTAAATAATTCTTTTGTTGAAATTGAGTGGCTCCTCGAAGATTCTCCGCCAGAAAAGCTTTCTTCCGGACAAAGTGGTTTTGATTTTGTTTACGACCAGGTGGTTTCCATCGGTGAATTTGTTTCATCAAAAATTCTCAGTGCCTATTTAAACGATTCGGGCAGCAAAAACCAATGGCTGGATGCCAGGGATGTAATTAAAACTGATAATACGTACAGGGATGCAAAAGTGGATTGGGAACAATCGGAAGTATCTGCAAATTTTTTTTCTTTTCCTTCCGTAAATGACAAACCGGAGAAAGGGTCATTAGTAGTTACTCAGGGATTTCTCGGAGTAACATCGGAAAACTACACTACCACCCTTGGCAGGGAAGGGTCAGATTATTCGGCAGCAATATTAGCCAACTTGTTTAATGCCGAAAGCGTTACCATATGGAAAGATGTTCCCGGTTTCCTGAATGCCGATCCGAAATGGTTTGAAAACACAATGAAACTCCGCAATATTTCATATCACGAGGCCATAGAACTTTCTTATTACGGAGCCACCATCATTCATCCCAAAACCATTCAGCCCCTGCGAAGCAAAAATATTCCGCTCTATGTAAACTCATTTCTTTATCCAAAGGAGGAAGGAACAATCATTAACGAAAATACCGCTTCCGATTCTCTGGTGCCATCATTTATTTTTAAAATGAACCAGGTACTCATATCAATTCTTCCAAAAGATTATTCGTTTATTGTGGAGGAAAACCTGAGTGATATTTTTGCCTGTTTTGCAAAAAAAAGAGTGAAAATTAACCTGATGCAAAATTCAGCCATCAGCTTTTCTGTTTGTGTTGATTTTGATGATAAAAAAGTTCCGGCCCTCATTGGGGAACTCAAAAAATCATACAAAGTGCTTTATAACGATGGGTTGGAACTGGTAACCATTCGCCATTATGACTCCTCAACCCTCGAAAGGGTTACCTTGGGAAAACAAATTCTTGTGGAGCAGAAAAGCCGGCAAACGGCCAGAATGGTTATGCGTGATATGAAATAATACCATCAACCAATATAATTTAATCCAATAAGTTTCTCTGAGTTTTATACATACTTTTTTTAAACAAATTCAATCTGAAGAGAAATCAACCTACATCTAAAATCGCGGGGGGCTCTTTGAAAAATCTGGTGCGGAAGCGTTGAGGGCTGGTGTGATGGCTGTGGCCCTGCAGGCCGTTGGATGCGCGAAAACAGCCATCGCAGGGCTCATCAGATTTTTCGATTTTTTGCTTACTTTTTATAAAAAAAGTAAGAAAGAAATTAAAAATTGTTAATTAAAAAGTACCGAAATAAGTTTGATTGCGAGGATGATGATTTGGATGAGTTTTCGGACTATTTCATAATGGGAAATGGTATAAAATAAAAATAATTTGGGCGTTTCCCCGATGAAAAATCGGGGCCGGGCTTTCCGTTGCAATCTTCCCGATGAAAAATCGGGAAGGATTTCCACTTCAATCCCTAACGCGGTTTGCTCTCCTAAATATCCGGGGAACCAAAACTCCAAAACAAAGGTACGGGAAAATATCACCAATTACCAACCATACTTAAATCGGTTTTATTTTCGCATTATAAAACCCACACAAATGAAACAAACATCATAATTTCGGTAATGTACAGAAGCCCAACTTGGGCGTCTCCATCCTGCCCCGAAACCCAATTTTTTCCCCTTTTAACTTATTCCTTTTCATTCTCCCCATGAAACTTCTCCTTAATCTTTTCAGCCAGCACCTCTGATAATTTCCGGTAAGATTCCACCGTCCAGCCGGCAATGTGCGGAGTAAGAATTACTTTATCCGATTTCTTTAAAAATTCAAACGATTCTTCAACATTCCAGCTTCCCTTTCCTGATTCCCTTTTCCCATCTTCCATTTTCCATTTTCCATTTTCTCCACTCCAGCTTCCCTTTTCTGACTTCTGTCTTCCGTCTTCTAACTTCCCCCTCCCAATTTCTTCAAACGACCCCTCCTCATATTCTATCACATCCAAACAAGCCCCTTGAATTTTTCCCGATTTAATATTTTTAACGAGGTCATCGGTTTTCACAATGGGCCCTCTTGACGTATTTATTAGAAAAAAATTTTTCCTGAATTTTTTAATAAATACCTCTTGTACCAAATAAATTGTTTCTTCGGTAAGCGGAATGTGCAAACTTAAAACATCTGCTTCGCTGAAAATGTCTTTTAAGCTTGAGGTGAAGATTTTTCTTTCCTTTTTATTCCCGATTGCAACTTCACCGAATTCATTTGGATTTGTTTCTTTAAGATTTTTATATTTATCATAAACCAAAATTTTTACGTCAAAACCCTGAAGCAACTTTGTAAACGCACTGCCCGTATTTCCATAACCTATTATCCCAATTGTTTTTCCTCCCAATTCCAAACCCCTGTTTTTTTCACGCACCCATTTCCCTTCCCTTATTTCTTTATCAGCCCGGTTAATATTGTTAAATAAATTCAGCAACATTCCCAAAGCGTGTTCGGCTACTGCATTCCTGTTTCCTTCGGGTGAGTTAATACAAAAAATTCCTTTTTTATGGGCAAAATTCACATCAATGCTTTCCATTCCCGAACCAGAACGGGCTATGAATTTTAAGTTTTTAGCATGTGAAAGTATTTTTTTATCCAGAGTAATTCTGCTCCTGATTACAATGCCAAAAAACCGGTGAATAATTTTTTCAATCTCCCGGACCGGGTCTTTAATGTTTATTTCGCAATGATAACCCAAAGCCTCCAGCTTTTGTTGAAGGCACGGGTGCACGGTATCAAGGAAGAGAATTTTTTTTTGCGGCACTTTATAAAACTTAAGGATTTCAAAATTAATTAAATCGGACAAATCGGGAATCGCATGTTCAATTTGTTCAATAAATAACTGATGTTACCCAAATGGGTTCAATAAAAAATAAAAAACAATAGTTTCACGCAGGGAGCCGCAGGGGTCGCAAAGTTTTAAGCTAGCAGATATAACCCCACAGTTTTACTGTGGGGGACAATGCGTCCTTAAACCTGTATTTCGAAATAATATCACCTTTAAATGGGGAATTATTTTTATAATTTCTTTTTTCTTATTTTCCATTTGCGAACTTGGCCTGTCTGCACGAAGCCGTTTCCTACCTGCGCGGAACGCTTTGTGTAGGCAGGCGGCTTTGCATGAAACATTAGCTTTTCGTTTACCATCAGTTAATAATTATCTTTTCCATTTAGCCTATTTGTCTATTCTTAACTTTGCTGAATATGAAAGCCAGGGTTTCCGACCTTTTAAACCTTCTTTCCGCTTTTACAATTAAGCGGGCCTTAAATACCTTTCTTGTCCTTTCGGGATATTACGTTTAAAAAATTCTTAAAAATCCTCACCATTGGGGAATGCCATTGAGCATTGCCATAGAACCCACCACGGCCTGCAACCTCGGCTGCCCGGAATGCCCCAGTGGGTTAAAAAAATTTTCACGCGAAACAGGAAATCTCAAAGAAGATTTTTTTAAAAAAACCATTGATGACGTGGCCGGGAAATTATTTTACCTTACGTTTTATTTTCAGGGCGAACCTTACATTCATCCAAAATTTTTAGACATGGTGAGTTATGCAACTAAAAAAAACATTTATACAGCAACATCAACAAATGGTCATTTTTTGGATGATGAAAATGCCCGCAAAACAATTGAATCGGGACTTAAACGGCTGATAATTTCTATTGATGGTTCAACACAGGAAACGTATCAATCTTACAGGATAAACGGGAATTTGCAAAAAGTTATTGAAGGATCGAAAAACATTTTACGATGGAGAAAAAAGTTGAATTCAACAACCCCTTATGTCATTTTTCAGTTTTTGGTTGTGCGGCAAAATGAACATCAAACCGGGGAAATAAAAAAACTTGCTTCTGATTTGGGTGTAGATGAAGTCCGGTTTAAAACGGCCCAGATTTATAACTATCAAAATGGGAGCGATCTAATTCCCCTTAATCCAAAATATTCCCGTTATCAGAAAAACCAAAACGGAACATATTCTATAAAAAATGAAATGCTCAATCATTGCTGGAGGATGTGGCACTCTTGTGTAATAACCTGGGATGGATTGGTGGTTCCTTGCTGTTTTGATAAAGATGCCACGCATCAATTGGGTGACCTGAAAAATGAACCGTTTGAAAAGATCTGGAAAAACGGAAAATACCAATCTTTCAGAGGTTCACTTTTAAAAGCCAGAAAAGAAATTGATATTTGCACTAATTGTACGGAAGGAACGAAAGTATGGAGTTAAGAAAGGGCAAAAGGCAAATTTATTTTATTCATAGGTTTATAAGTTAATGGTTTAAAAGTTTATTAGTTTACAAGTTTAATAGTTTAAAGATTTTTGGGCTGATATGCAAAGTGTAAAAAATCCTCCTCTATGAAACCAGCATTTGCAATAATAGTCAACTTACTTTTTCCATTAGTAATTTTTTCGCAGCAGCAATTTTCCGAAATAAAACCTTGCGGAGGAAGTTCATATTTTTCATTGCAGATAACAGATAACGACAGTGATGGGTTGGACGATGGCCTTGAACAAATACTTTTGGAAAAATTCATGCCCGTTTTTATCCGTTTTGATGATGATGATTGTCCCGGCCCATCACCATCCGGTTCAACCACTATTGATACAAACATTGTTGTCTGCCGGATTTTTCCTGTCCCACCTCAATTCACCATTGGAATAAACCTGCAACTTTTGTCTGAGAATCCGGTGGAATTAGCAGGAGAAAAAAATCTTAAAACAGGAATGGTTTGGTATGAGCCCACCTTAATTGCAAATTGCGCCTTGCTTTATGGTAAGGATTGCGGCTTAACCGGCCATACCGCGGATGTGGAAGGTTTTACTTTTACATTGCAATACACAGGAGGTCTGGAAGGCGGGTGGCGTTTCGACACCATCCTTAGCCACTGGAAAGGAATAATTATTCAAACCGTTTCTCATGCAGGCACCCTTTGCGAAAAAATTGAAACCCTTCCGCGTCTAAGCATTGATTTCCCGAATGGATCTGATACCATTTTTGCTTCACCCGACAAGCATGGAAATTACCTTACCATTGGAAAATGCAACAGCGGATTTTTATGTGATCCCTCCTGTAACAATACAAAACTTACAAAAAAAATTAAAGCAGTTAATGTAGGGGAAGAAAACGATCCCCTGGTTACCGATCTTGGAATTTTCAACCCTGAATATTTGGGTGAAAATCCATGGGGGACGGCCAAATTTTTAGAATCAATAGGTGGAAATGCCGGCACCATTAAGGATAAAATGCTGAAGGAATTAACAGCAGAGTTAATTAAAGGAAAACTGCTTGATTCGTGCTATAAAATTTGCGATATGTATGATGATTGTTTCAATTGCGGAAATATTTCTTATTCAGATTGTGTTTTTTCATGTGATACGGTTCAGCCCGATTCCGGGGGATCGCTGATTCCGCTGTACAAATGTTCTGTATTTATTTCTGAAGAATTTTCCCCCTCCCCCCTAAAAATTTTCCCTAACCCCTCGAATGGCAAAATTAATATCATTGGAATTTTATCGGAGATTTCGTCTGATATTGCGATTGCCGATGTAACTGGCAGGATTATTTTTTCAGGAAATTTCACAACCGGAATAAAAGAACTGAATTTGCAAAATACTGATCCCGGAGTTTATTATATAATAATCAAGAATCCGAAGCAGTTTTTCATAAAAAAAATAATTGTTGTTAAATGATGTTTTTCCTTTTGGCTTTTCTGTTTTTTGATTTTAGCTAATTTTCAAATACTTTCGCCTTTCTAAAATTATACATCCCCATGATAGAAATGAAAATTCCAAGTCCGGGAGAATCCATTAACGAAGTGGTAATTGCAAGATGGATTGTTTCCGATGGTTCTTTTGTTGAAAAAGACCAACCTATTGCCGAAATTGAATCCGACAAGGCTACCCTTGAACTGAATGCAGAAGATTCAGGGAAAATAAAAATTCTTTCTAAAGAGGGGGAAACAGTTTCAGTGGGTGCAATAGTTTGTAACATTGATACTTCAGCTGTAGCTCCGGTTAAAATCACAACTGAAACCCCAAAAGTGGTTGAACAGTTTAAAGAGAAAAATATTCAGGAGGTAGGCGAAAAAAAATCCAGTTCCACAATTGAAAAAAGTAAAAAGGATTCTGAAAAAGGAATTCTTCAATCCGAAACAGTTGGTGCTACTCCTCTGGCAAAAGAAATCATCAAACAAAATGGCATTGAGCCGGCCAAACTGAAAGGCAGTGGTTCGGGTGGAAAAATAACAAAATCTGATGTGGAGGCTTTTATGTCGGGCGGCTTTGATTCATCTCAATTAATGGGGTGGGGCGGAAGCAGAAACGAGGAGAGAAAAAAAATGACCCCGCTGAGAAAAAAACTTTCTCAACGGCTGGTAGCTGTTAAAAACCAAACCGCCATGCTCACTACTTTTAACGAAGTGGACATGAGCAACGTAATAAACCTAAGGAATAAATATAAAGAAAAGTTTAAAGAAAAGTTCGGTATCGGACTTGGTTTTATGTCCTTTTTTACCAAGGCGGTTACCGAAGCCCTTCATTTGTTCCCGGCAGTAAACGCTGCCATTGATGGGGATGAAATAATTTATTATGATTATGCCGATGTAGGTATTGCGGTTAGTGCCCCCAAAGGATTAATGGTTCCGGTTTTGAGAAATGCCGAAAAAATGTCGTTAGTTGAAATCGAAAAAAATATTCGGGATCTTGCTTTGAAAGCCCGTGAGGGGAAAATTTCCATAGAGGAAATGACCGGTGGGACTTTTACCATAACTAATGGAGGTGTTTTCGGTTCCATGCTAAGCACTCCCATCCTTAATCCTCCGCAAAGTGCCATTTTGGGAATGCATAATATTGTGGAAAGACCGGTTGCGGTGAGTGGCAAAGTTGAAATCAGGCCCGTAATGTTTGTAGCCCTTTCGTACGACCACCGGGTTATTGACGGAAGGGAATCGGTGGGTTTTTTGCTAAAGGTGAAAGAAATGATTGAAAACCCGGCCAGAATAATTTTTGGCTCTAAGGAACCTGAAGAAATTTTATTAGGATTATAAAAAAATTTACAAAAGCAGCTATGGATTTTAAATTGTCTGAAGAACAAATTTCCGTTCGCGATGCAGCGAGAGATTTTGCACAAAATGTTTTAAAAAAAGGAGTGATTGAACGCGATGAAAAACAAAAATTTCCGGCCGAAGAAGTTAAGGAACTCGGAAAACTCGGGTTTCTTGGAATGATGGTAGATCCCAAATACGGAGGAGGGGGAATGGATTGTATTTCCTACGTTTTGGCCATGGAAGAAATTTCAAAAATAGATGCCTCCTGCTCGGTGGTAATGTCGGTAAATAATTCTTTGGTTTGCTGGGGCCTGGATGAGTTCGGAACGGAAGAACAAAAAAACAAATACCTTACCCCGCTTGCCAAGGGAGAAATTATTGGTGCTTTTTGCCTCTCGGAACCCGAAGCCGGATCAGATGCAACTTCACAAAAAACAACTGCCATTGATATGGGGGATTATTACCTGATAAATGGTACAAAAAACTGGATTACCAATGGAGGAACTGCCTCTGTTTATTTAGTGATGGCTCAAACTGATGCAAAAAAAGGATCGAGGGGTATCAATGCTTTTATTGTTGAGAAGGGCATGGAAGGTTTTACAGTAGGTGCAAAAGAAAACAAAATGGGAATCCGCGGTTCCGACACTCATTCTCTTATGTTTCAGGATGTAAAGGTCCCCAAAAAAAACAGGATTGGCGAGGAGGGTTTCGGCTTTAAATTCGCCATGAAAACCCTTGAAGGAGGAAGAATAGGTATTGCAGCTCAGGCATTGGGAATTGCATCAGGAGCTTATGAGTTAGCCCTTGCCTATTCTCAGGAAAGAAAATCATTTGGCAAAGAAATTTGTAAGCATCAGGACGTTCAGTTTAAACTGGCAGACATGGCTACAGGGATTGAAGCCTCCAGGGCACTTTGCCTGAAAGCCGCCTGGCTTAAAGACCAGCATAAACCTTATGGAACGGCAAGTGCAATGGCAAAACTTTTTTCTTCAAAGGTTGCAATGGACACTGCCATTGAAGCCGTTCAAATCCATGGAGGATACGGGTTTGTAAAAGAATATCATGTTGAAAGATTGATGAGAGATGCCAAAATAACGCAGATTTATGAAGGAACTTCCGAAATTCAAAAAATTGTTATTTCAAGAGCAGTTTTACAATAACATTTGACTTTTTCGTCACCATTTTTCCCCTGTTCATCACAATTCTTCAACCTTAGAAATTGGTTTCCGTAAAACTTAATATAAAACCAAAAAACGGAAATCATGAAAAAAATTATCTTTGGCGGAATCCTGATTTTGGCAATCAACCAAAACCAATTCGCACAGAAAATTAAACCAACTCAGAGTGAGCAATGGTTTGATTCAGGACTCACCCATTATGAAAACGGAGATTATAAGGAAGCAGTGGCATTCCTGTCAAAATTTATCCGTAAAAATCCCCATAACGTGGAAGCCTATGTTTTGCGAAACCGTTGTTACCGGAACTTAGGAAAGTTTGATATTGTAATTGATGATGCTACAGTAATGCTGAACAAATTTCCAAAAAATGCTGATCTGTATTATGCACGTGCCTATGCTTACGCAAATGTTGGCGAAAACAAACTCGCCATTAAAGATTATTCAAAAGCAATTAAATTAAATCCGGAGGAAGCAAATATTTTTTTTAACCGTGGATTAGCTTACGACCAAATTGGGAATTTACACAAGGCCGTGGAGGATTATACCCGGGCTATTTGCCTCCAGCCAGAGGACCCAGATTTTTATTTCAGCCGGGCACTTGCCTATGAATCATTAAAAAATAATGAACCCGCAATTCAGGATTATTCAAAAGCACTTGAATTAAGCCCCGGAGATCCGGAAGTATATTTTAACCGTGCAATCCTTTTTGCACAATCAAAACTTTATGACAATGCCTGCTCCGACTTGCAGATAGTAAGGGATATGGAATTTGAAAAGGAGGAGGCGGAAATTTTATACGAATCTTTTTGCAACAAATAATCCGACACCTTCAGAAAGAAAAAAAAGGAGAAATTATTCTTCCTCTATTTCCACCATTTTAAATGGAACGTTGATTATGGCCTGATAATCTTCACCCGCTTCAAGCATATCTTCATCATCCTGTTCGTAGTGCCAGTTTATAGTTATTTGACTTGACCCTCCATTATGAATTGATTCGAGTTTTTTAAACACATCCAAAATGCACTTGGATGAACTGGTATTAAAATATTCCAATTGAACATTTACATTGGTAACAGGTTTTGCGGTTGATGCATAAGCATCCAGCCAATCAACAAGGGGCTTATAAAATTCAATTGAATTTTCGGGGATAGATCTTCCTTTTATTTCAAGATGTCCGGCAACCGCATCAAAAAATACAGCCGGTGTTTTTGGCGAACCCTCAATCTTTATTGTATCCATAGTAATTAATTTTTATTATTTGCAATATTAATATTTAAAGTGAAAAATGAATAAATATCGTTTACCTCCATAAAGTCATAATCAAGCTTTTGACCTGATTTGCGGGCAATATCAATAATGCCAAGTCCTCCTCCTCCTTTGGCCGACATGCTTCCGTTATTCAGAACCTCTTTATAATAGGCCTTCAGTTGCTCCTTATCTAAAGAATTTACATGATCAATTTTGCCTTTTAAAATTCCTATGTTTTCTTTTAACATGTAATTGCCGGTAATAATCCGGTATTGATCATCCATCTTTCCTATCATAAAAATTGCCGATCTTTTGCTTAAGTTTTCATCCTGAACAGGATCCTGAGAAGCCATTTCATCTGTGTGGTGATAAAGGTTCTGCAAACATTCAACAAGCACATTATAAACTTTCTTCTTAACGGCCGGAGTTTCATCCATGTTAGAAAGTTTTGATTCCATAATTTGTAAAATGGAGGTAAGAAGTTCAGAGGTAATATTGCCCTTAAAAGAAAGCATAATATTATTACGCTCCATTTTATCGTAAAAATCAAAAATATCTAACATTAATAATGATTTTGATAGTGGCAAAATTTTCCGCCTTTGGTTTTCGAAAAATCAAACAAAGGTGGCAAATATAGAAATTTGTTTAAAAATCAAAAAAGTTTAATAATATTTCAGGGCAAACTTACTTCTTTTACATTTCCATTTACGGAAATGGCGGCTTTGTTGTCACAGGTTCCATCCCCAAAATTTATGCTGCGCGTATTCTTTTTTTCGGGGGTAAGGTCCACCTGGCCTTTCACAATCCATTTACAACTCATGTCTTTTACCAACGATTGAATTATAACGGTGGCGTAGGTTTGACCTTTTCTATTTACCCCATTTGCATTGCCGGTGATTTCATAAACATCATCTGAGGCAATAGAGTCGGTATTGTAACCCGAAATCCATTTGGTGGTTTGGTTGCATTCATATTCAATGGTGAATGCAGGTGAGGCACTGGTAACTTTTCCACCATCCACAATGGTAGAATAAGAATAATTTCCATTATTTGTCATTTTAATAATTCCCTGGTAATTTACATCATCCACATAATAGTTAACAAAGTTTATGGTAACGCTGGCACCGGGAATGGTCCATCGGTTTGTAAACTCGGCACGTATTTTTCCTTTCCTGATTCTTCCGTCAATATCAGGGCATCCGGTTCCAAAATCTATTTCAACCTTTTTCGGGAAGGAAGTAAAGTTGGTAGAATCAATGAGTTTGCCGTTTACATCAGTTACCTTCACTGTGGCACAAAATAAATTTCCTTCGGTGGATAAACCAATTACAGGAATGTTTGTTTTTTTTACTCCTTCCTCCTTTATTCCAACAGACACCACCGTTGGGCCCACCTGACCAAATGATTGTTCAGCAATACTATTATCTTCGGCCGCCTGGGTATCAGTATCAACCTCAGCTTTTTTGCAAGACCAAAAATATAATGCGAATAATAAAATGAAAAGGAACAGCGATTTAGGAAAAATTTTCATCGGGTGTTTATTAAGGATTGCAAACATAAACATAAATTACCGAAGGAAAAAATCAGTTATTATTTTTTTTTGCCATCAATTTGTTCCCGTTCAAATAACCTTTTATTCAGTTCATCAAATTTTTTTTTGTCGGCCTGATATATTTTGTAGTTTAGCCATCTCCTCCTATAGAAAAAAAACAAAAAGGAGCATTTTTTAAGAGGGGAAATTAATAAAAGAGATCAAAAAAAATAAAAATCTCAAAAAATATGGTGATGGAAGATTTTCGCATAGATGTTAAAAGAATCGCTCAATCCCGTATTTCAGAGGTTGATATTTTTAACACCAGATTCGGACATAAATTTTCCGACCATATGTTTGTGGCAGAATATAAAAACGGGGAATGGACGGATTTGCAAATTTTGCCTTTTGAAAAATTTCTAATGAGTCCGGCCTCATCAGTTCTCCATTATGGCCAGGCAATTTTTGAGGGAATGAAGGCCTATAAAACCGACAGTGGAGAAGTCCTTCTTTCCCGTCCCTGGGAAAATGCCGAAAGATTTAATTCTTCAGCAAAACGTATTTGTATGCCCGAGGTTCCGAAAGAACTTTTTGTGGAGGCCCTATCCCAATTGATTTCTATTGACAGGGAATGGATTCCGGCCTCTGACGGTTGTTCCCTTTATATTCGGCCTGTTATGTTTTCAACGGATGAATTTATTGGAGTTAAAGCCTCCGAATCGTATAAATTCATTATTTTTTCTTCCCCATCCGGTGCTTATTATAAAGAACCCATTAAGGTAATGGTTGAAACCCATTTCTCAAGAGCCTGCGAAGGAGGTATTGGGTCGGCAAAGGCTGCAGGAAATTATGCCGCTTCACTTTACCCCGCCAAACTGGCCCAGCAAAAAGGGTTGCACCAGATAATCTGGACTGACTCCAAAGAACACAA
>JAHEZO010000258.1 GCA_023250995.1 Flavobacteriales bacterium
TGAAACCGCAAAAACCTGGGCGAAACCCGAAAATATGGGCTCACCCGTAAATACGCCTGATGATGATGTTTTCATAGTGCTTTCGGCCGATAGCAAACATGCCTATTATACCTCTGTTAGAAGTGAGGGTAAGGGTGAAAAGGATATTTACCGAATTAGCTTTCTTGAAGATGTGATGAATAAAAATGTTGCTTTATTGAAAGGAAAAGTGGTGGATCAAAATGGAAATCCTGTGGGTGCAAAAATTACGGTCAAAAATAAATCCACAGGGGAAATTGTCGGAACCTTCGAATCCAACAGCTCCACAGGTAAATATCTCATTTCATTGCCTTCCGGGAAAAATTATGAAATTGAAGTGGAGTCGGAAGGATATGTAACGGCCGTTGAATCCATGGACATTGCTTATAAAAACGATTACCAGGAAATTCCCAAAGATTTTGTTCTGAAATCGAAAAGTGCTTTTTTATTCGGAAAGGTTGTGGATGAGAGCGGCAATGGCATGTCGGCCGAAATTGAAGTAATTGATAACTCTACCAACCAAACCATTGGAAGGTACAGGGCTGGCAATGAAGGAAGTTTCAGGATTACAGTTCCAACAGGAAAAAACTATGGAGTGGTTTTTACAAAACCCGGGTACCTTTTTCAATCCGTAAATGCTGCCATCCCCGATTCGGTAGGTTTCGAAAAAGATCTTGGTAACATTATGTTGCAAAAAGTTGATGTGGGGAAAAAAATTGTACTCAACAATATTTTCTTTGATTTTAATAAAGCAAGTTTAAGGCAAGAGTCGCTTTCGGAACTTGAACGTGCCGTTACATTAATGAATAATATGGTTTCTCTCCAGATTGAAATCTCAGGCCATACAGATAATGTAGGTTCTCAGAGTTACAATCAAAGGTTATCGGAACAAAGGGCCAAAGCGGTGGTTGAATTTCTAATTAGCAAAGGAGTGGAAAAAAAGAGATTGGTATATAAAGGCTATGCCTTTAGCCAGCCCATTTCCACCAATGAAACAGAAGAGGGCAGGCAGATGAACCGGAGAACAGAATTTAAAGTTCTTAAAGTTGATGTAGAGGCAGAACAGATAGCGGAAGCAAAACGGATGAAAGAGAGAATTGAAGCAGGGGAGAAAATGGAAAACATAAAAAAGGAGCTTGAGGCAAGTGCTAACAGGGCTGCAGAAAAAGCCCAAACGGAAGCCACGGTACCTTCAGAAACCAAAACCGAAATTCCTGTTCAAATTGAAGAAAAAAAGGAAGAAGCCGCACCATCAGAGGCAAAAGCTGAAACTCCTGTTAAAAATGAATCCCCAACCGAAACTGTCGTAGCAGCTAACCAAACCGAAACCAAAACCGAAGCTCCGGTAAAAGTTAATCAGCCGGAAGCGAAATCTGAGGTTCCTGTTCAAAGCGAGGTAAAGGCCGAAAACACAAACCAGCCTGAATCACCTGCTATTCAGGAAAAGAAAAGCGAGGGAACCAGTAAAGTTCCCGAACGGTTCAAAGAAGCAGATAAAGATGGGAACGGAAACATTTCTTCGGTGGAAACCATTGCAGTGATAGATTCATTTTTTGAAGGAACCACACAAATGAAAGTGGAGGATATCCTCGCCCTGATTGATTATTTCTTTGACCAGTAAATTTAACCTTAACTTTTCTCAAGGAGCGCCACTGCATAGGCACAAACCCCTTCCTCTCTGCCAATATATCCCATCTTTTCGTTGGTGGTGGCTTTAATTGAAAGATCTTCCTTGGAAATTTTGAGAATAGGCAATAGGGCTCCCTTCATTTCAATTATATAAGGGTAAATTTTTGGCAATTCGAGGCAAAGAGTTGCGTCAATGTTTCCAATCCTGAATCCTTTCCCGGAAATAAGGTTCATTACTTTTTCCAGTAGTATTTTGCTGTCAATACCTCTGAATTCGTTGGAGGTATTTGGGAACTGATGGCCGATATCACTCAACCCGGCCGCACCGAGTAAGGCATCGCAAATGGCATGAATAAGAACGTCAGCATCTGAATGCCCAACAGCTCCTTTTGAATGTGGAATAAGAATTCCGCCAAGCCAAAAAGGTTTTCCTGATTTAAGCTGATGAACATCAAAGCCAAAACCAACACGGAATTTCATTAACGTTTTAATTAATTTGCTGCGGGAGCCGGAGCCTCTTCCTTCTGAGATTTGAAGGCGTCAAAATCAAAAATTAAAGTGAAACGGAGGGTGTTTTCCAGGGGGCTCCGGTTAGTGCTTGTGGCTGACTTGCCAAAATATGCAGGAATGAGGTAAGCAAAATCCAAAGCAAATACATTGTATTTCAGTCCTGCGCCAACCGTAAGATATTTTCTGTTTCCTTTCAAAGCGTGCTCATAAAAATAACCAGACCTTACTGCAAATTGCTTATCGTACCAGTATTCCAAGCCGAACGAATAGGTGAATTCCCTCATTTCTTCTTTTAAAACACTGCCTTTTTCAATTTCAGCCTTTCCGTCTGATTTTAATACAACATTATTATTTTCATCCCTCATTGGAACTCCGGGTGCATCGCTGAACGAGGCAAACATCCCGCTGGCCACCGCTCTGTTCGGGTCTTTCCCAGCAATAATTATTTGATTTCCATCTGAACCGAGCACAGCATTGCCGGCAGAATCAGTTTTATACACCGGTCGGGTAGGGACCAGAAGTTTATTAACATCAGTGGTTAAGGAAATTGAATTAAAATCATCCAGATTCACTGTAAGCCTTGGTCCTAAACGCATGTTTATGGGAATAAAATCTCTTTTTGATGAGGTGGTATAAGACATTTTGTTTCCGATATTCGAAATGTTTAAACCAGCGGCCACAGTTGATTTTTTCCCGGCAATATTTAATTCATCGTTTTGATAATAGGTAGAAATATCTGCTGAAACTGCCTGACCCGGTCTGGATGCCTGGCCTTCAACCAAAACTCCCCCAGTAAGGTTAGAGTTAATATATCTTACAGTAATTCCCCCTGAAAAATATTTGGATAGCTTTCGTGCAAAGGAAACATCAAAGGCAAACTCATTTGGCCTGAACTGGGTAGTGTTGTTTCCAAAAGCGTCAGTAAATTGGATATCGCCAAGAGAAAAATACAATAATGAAGCGGAAACAGTTGACATATCGTCAATTTTTTTATAACCGCTCAGATAAGAAAGATTAATATCGGGCACAAGTTTACGGAGCCAGGGAACATAAGACAAAGAAAATCCCATGCTTTTATCGGCAAATCCGAGTTTGGCCGGATTCCAGTGAATGGAATTGGCATCGGGCGAGGTGGCAACGCCTGCATCACCCATTCCTCCCGCCCTTGAATCGGGGGCAATTATTAAAAAGGGAACGGCCGTTGTAATGGTATTTAAGCCTGCTCTACCAAATTTTTCGTCCAAAGTGCTTTGGGATTTTGCTGACCAGAAGACCGGCAAAAGGAAAGCTGCTAAAAAATATTTTTTTCCGTGGTGCATAATTATGAGTTGCAAATATATTAATATTTATTATCCGGCAAAAAAGACTTTAACGAACCAAACCCCGATTTATTGCAATGAAAAAATAAAACATTATTTTTCTTCATTTTCAAGCTCAAATTCTTCCTTGCTTTTTTCTTCTTCTCCAATTTTATTAAGTATTTTTTTAAGATTACCTTCTTTTTTTTCCTTTTTACTTTTTAAAGGAGCCAAAGTATCCGTTTGCCTACTTTGATCTTCCCATTCAATCATAAAATCTTCTTTTTCTTTTGTTTTATTCTTGTTAAGGGAACTATCCTTTTTAAACCATCCGAATTCTTCATTCAAAATGCCTTTTACAATCCCTTTTTCTTTAATTGCATCATCCACCATTTTTTTCTTAACCCTTTTTTTATCATAAGTAAAAACAGGGTTTTCCAGATTTCCTTTTATGGTTAGGAAAATTTTCTTTTTTCCCGTTCCATCATCCTCAATTTCTCCAAATTCATTTCCGTTGGGTTGATTTCTTTTGGTGAGCAATTCGGAAAGGAAGAAATTAATTTTATAATCAATTTCATTGTTGAAACCATGAATTCCTTCTGCTTCAATATTCATGGCCGATGATTTTATGGTCATGGATGGAATGATAATTTTTTCATCTATTATGGCTATTTGATTCTTAAGGGTTGAAAACCGAACCTGGTTAAGTTTTTTTTCGAATTCATTTCCATCTACAAGGTGTTTTAGGATTGCATGGTTTTTAATAAACCCCGAAATACCTTTCATGGGCTCAAAATTTATCAGCTCCCCGTTTTCAATGGTTAAGTCAATTAAGGAGTAAACTTTTTTTATGTCTGGTTTCAGAGAAGAATCCAGATTCATTGTAAAGTTGACATCTGCGGTGGCAATTCCTTTCAGATTCTTATGCATTATAACCGATTGACCAAAATTTTCAAAAGCAACAA
>JAHEZO010000259.1 GCA_023250995.1 Flavobacteriales bacterium
ACACACAGGAACATTCAGGGCTGCAAGTTCACCTGACATATTATGATGGATGGCTGATTTGGCTAGTGAAAGGATTCTGGCAAGGCGAACCCGGTCGTTCACAATTTCAAAACATTCATCCACTAATTCTTTGGTTGCATGCTTGGGATCGTAAAAAGTGTATTCTACTTTCCGTTTGATAAAATTATAATCTTCCCTGCGGGGAAAGGATCCGCCCATGGCATTTTCATAAAGGCCCGAGCTCCCGGTGAGAATCATTGAATTTACCTTTTCTAAATGCTGTACAGAATAAACTAAGGCAATATGTCCGCCAAGTGAATTTCCCAAAAGATTCACCTTTTCATATTTTTTATATTCAATAAAATCATGAAAATACTCAGCAAGAATTTTCACATTAACAGCAAATACAGGGTGAGAATAAATGGGAAGCATGGGAATTACTACTTTGTATTTCCCTGAAAAATGATCGAATACATCCTTAAAATTACTCAGGGCACCGAACAATCCATGCAATACAACTATTACCTGACCTTCTCCTTTTTCAATGTATTGAAATCCTCCGTCCTCTCTTATTGAATAATCCATCCTGATAGTTTTAGTGATTAATATTTTTCAAAAATAATTAAATAAATCTAACCATTTAACCCACCCTGAATTCATTTTAACATTAAAATGTTAAATATTTGGGATTTTTTCCCACTTTTGTTTTTTATTTATTTTATTCTCAAATGCCCGTTATTACTGATATTTTAAAAACAGTGAAACTAATTCATCTTTAAAAACGTAAAAAGTTTTCAACAAAGTGGAAAAAATTGGTAAATTGTGGGAAAACAAATATAAATTTGCCACCAACAAAAAAAACAATGCCTAATCTGATAGGAACATACAGTTGCAGAATTGATTCGAAATCGAGGTTGATGCTTCCGGCTGCTCACAAAAAGCAGCTTGATCCGGTTATTAAGCAGGAATTTGTTTTGAAAAAAAGTTTGTACAACGAGTGTCTTGAATTTTATCCCATTTCTGAATGGAATAAAGAAACCATGATGTTCGATACCATGAATAAACTTTTAAAGGATACCAGGGACCTGATGCGAAAGTTTTCGGCAGGTTTTAAAACCGTTGAGCTGGATAATGTTGGGCGTTTGCTCATTCCAAAAGATTTGCTGGAATATTCAGGGATAAAAAATGAAGTGGTGGTTGTAAGCATGATAAATTATTTGGAAATATGGGCAAAAGCCAAATATGAAAAATTTGAAAATGACCCAACAATTAATGTGGCTGAATTAGCTGAACGGGTTGCAAAAAAATAAGGCTGAAAAATTATGGTTTACCATCAGCCCGCCCTGTTGACTGAAGCAATAGAGGGTTTAAAAATAAGACCAGATGGAATTTATGCCGATGTAACATTCGGAGGTGGTGGTCATTCAAAAGAAATTTTGAAAAATTTAAATAAAGGCAAACTGATTGCTTTTGACCAGGACAGGGATGCAGAAAAAAATGCCACTGAAATTGATGACAAAAGATTCATTTTTTTAAAACAGAATTTTAAGTTCTTTAAAAATAACATGAGGTTTTATGAAGCTGTCCCGGTATCAGGAATAATTGCCGATCTGGGAGTTTCCTTCCATCAGTTTGATACCGCAGAAAGGGGTTTTTCATTTCGTTTTGATTCTCCTCTGGATATGCGGATGAACAAAGAAAGGGAATTTACAGCTTTTGAAATTGTAAATAAATATCCGGTGGAAAAGCTAAGAAAAATTTTCAGGGATTTTGGCGAAATTGAAAACTGCAACCGTCTGGCATATGATATTGATGTTGCCAGAAAGGGAGAAGCCATTTACACGGTGAAAGATCTCCTGAGTGCAATACAAAACTGCATTGATAAAAAGAAAGAATCTCAATATCTGGCTCAGGTTTTTCAGGCACTTAGAATTGAGGTGAATGATGAAATTGAATCACTGAAAGAATTTTTAAATCAATGCCTTGATGTGATGGAAACCCGGGGAAGATTGGTAATCATTTCATATCACTCCCTGGAAGACCGGCTGGTGAAAAATTTTTTCAGATCGGGAAATTTTGAGGGTGAAATTCAAAAGGATTTTTTTGGAAATGTAATAAGGCCGATGGAACCGGTAAATCATAAAGTAATTGTTCCAACGGAATTAGAAATAAAAAATAACCCAAGGTGCAGGAGTGCAAAACTCAGGGTGGCCGAAAAAAATAAATCTGAAATCATAAATCAATATAACAAAATAATCCTTGAAGGAAGAAACAATTAATATCATCCAGCTTTACGAGGAAGAAAAAACCGAAAAAGTTTCGGGAAAAAATTCTTCAGAACAAAAATCGAATGAAGTAAGGGAAGAAAAAACGGTTGAAAAATCAGAAAAGGCATTACCCGAAAAGTCAAAGAACGGTAAAAATTTTGCCCGGCCCCTGATAAATATTATCAGTGGAAATATCTTTACAAAGGAAGAAGTAGTAAAGCATCTTCCCTATTTTCTTTTCCTTGCATTTATTGCCCTTCTCTACATCTCAAACGGATATTATGCCGAAGATACAGTGCGCCAGTTGAACAAATCGGGAAATGAACTGAAGGAGCTCAGGTCGGAATTTATCACTACCAAATCTGACCTTATGTACATAAGTAAACAATCGGCAGTTGCTGATATGCTACAGAAAAAAAATCTTGGTGTGAAAGAATCACTCGTGGCACCTAAAAAAATTATTGTTAAAAATTAAAAGGTCAATGGAGCAGGGAAAAGACATTAAATGGAGAGTTTACTTTGTTTACCTTCTTCTCACGGTTTTTGGTGCTGCTATAATTGTTAAGGCCATTTCAATTCAGTTTGTTGAAGGGGATCAATGGCGGCTTAAATCAGAACAACTCACCACCGCTTATATAAATATTGAAGCTGCAAGGGGAAATATTTATGCCTCTGATGAAAGTTTGCTGGCTACCTCTGTTCCGGTGTATGAAGTGCGCATGGATATGGATGCCGATGCAATGAAGGAAGAAATTTTCAGAAAAAATGTGGGTGGCCTTGCTGCCGGACTTTCCGGATTGTTGGGTGATAAATCTCCCATTCAATATAAAAAAGACCTGATTGGGGCCCGCCAAAGGGGTGAGAGGTACCATTTAATCTCCAGGAGAGTAGGTTACCGTGAGCTAAAGCAAATGAGAACCTTCCCCCTTTTTTCTCTCGGAAGATATAAAGGGGGATTGATTTATGTTCAGAGAAACAAACGGGAACACCCTTTCAGAATTCTTGCTTCACGAACCATCGGATATCAACGGGAAGGAATTAAACCAATTGGCCTGGAGGGTGCTTATAATAATTATTTAAAGGGAGTGAGCGGAAAAAGGTTAATGCAAAAAATTGCCGGGGGAGTTTGGATGCCAATGAATGATGAGAATGAACTCGATCCGGAGGATGGTTGCGATTTGTATTCCACCATTGATATTAATATTCAGGATGTGGCCGAAAATGCCCTTATGAAACAATTAATTGCCAATGATGCCCACCATGGTTGTGTGATATTGATGGAGGTGGAAACGGGCGAAATAAAAGCAATTGCAAATCTTTCGCGTGACGGGGCAGGTGATTATTTTGAATATTACAATCAGGCCATTGGTGAAAGTACCGAGCCCGGGTCAACTTTTAAACTTGCTTCCCTGATGGCAGCTCTCGAAGATGGTTTGGTAAACCTTACCGATTCAGTGGATACGGAAGACGGAGAAGTGAAGTTTTTTGATAAAACCATGAAGGATTCTCATGTAGGTGGGTTTGGCAAAATTTCGGTTAAAAATGCTTTTGAATGTTCATCCAATGTTGGAATTTCTAAAATCATTACGGCCGGTTATGCAAAAAAACCACAAGCCTTTATAAACCGCCTCCGCAAAATGGGAGTGGGTGAACCCCTCGGTCTCGAAATTTTGGGTGAAGCTCTTCCCTCGTTAAAAAGTCCTTCAGATAAATCCTGGTCCGGAACTACCCTCCCGTGGATGTCTATCGGTTACGAAGTTACTTTAACTCCATTGCAGATCCTTGCCTTTTATAATGCTGTGGCCAACAACGGAAAGATGGTAAAGCCAATGTTTGTAAAAGAAATAAGGGATAAAAGAAAGGTAATTAAAAAATTTAAAACGGAAGTGGTGAATGAAATGATTTGCTCCAGATCTACCATTGAAAAAGCAAAAAAAATGCTTGTTGGGGTGGTTGAAAATGGAACGGCAATAAATTTAAAAAATGCAAATTTTAAAATTGCCGGTAAAACCGGGACGGCCCAAATCGGGTATGCAGATAAATCAAAAAAAATCAGCTACCAAGCTTCTTTCGTAGGTTATTTCCCTGCCGAAAACCCTAAATACTCCTGTATTGTAGTTGTTAATGCACCATCAAAAGAAGTT
>JAHEZO010000012.1 GCA_023250995.1 Flavobacteriales bacterium
CCAGAGCCGTTGTGGTTGGGATTAGTCAGGCTGCTTCCAGCGGAACCGGTAATGTGAGTGAAGTATTGACCAATACCACTACCGCACCTATCAATGTTACTTATGTTTATACTACCACCGCTAATAGTTGCAGCAACTCCGGCCAAAGTGTGGTGGTTACAGTAAACCCAACTCCTAATCTTAGCAGCTCTTTAACTCCTTCTCCAATTTGCAGCGGAACAACTTTCAGCTATACAGCTACCAGCGCTACCTCCGGTGCTACCTTTGCCTGGACCAGAGCCGTTGTTGTTGGAATTAGTCAGGCTGCTTCCAGCGGAACCGGCAATGTGAGTGAAGTATTGACCAACACCACTACCGCACCAATCAATGTAACTTATGTTTATACTACCACCGCTAATAGTTGCAGCAACTCCGGGCAGAGTGTAGTGGTTACCGTAAATCCAACTCCTAATCTTAGCAGCTCTTTAACTCCTTCTGCCATTTGCAGCGGAACAACTTTCAGCTATACAGCTACCAGTGCTACCTCCGGTGCTACCTTTGCCTGGACCAGAGCCGTTGTGGTTGGGATTAGTCAGGCGGCATCAAGCGGAACCGGAAATGTGAGTGAAGTGTTGACCAACACCACCACTGCACCTATCAATGTAACTTATGTTTACACAACCACCGCTAATAGTTGCAGCAACTCCGGGCAGAGTGTGGTGGTTACAGTAAATCCAACTCCTAATCTTAGCAGCACTTTGACCCCCTCAGCTATTTGTAGTGGAAATATTTTTAGTTATTCTCCAACAAGTTCAACATCAGGGGCTACTTTTTCATGGTCAAGGCCGGCTGTGGCAGGTATTAGCCAGGCGGCTTCAAGTGGTACCGCTAATATTGCTGAAGTACTTACCAATACCACCGCTGCACCAATTAATGTAACGTATATTTATACCACCACAGCCAATGGATGCGGAAATGCGGGCGAAAATGTAGTGGTAATCGTGAACCCGACTCCCAATTTAAGCAGTTCACTTTCGCCTGCGGGCATTTGCAGCGGATCAACATTCAGCTATTCGGCAACCAGTGCTACTTCGGGAGCCACATTTTCATGGAGCAGGGCAGCGGTTGCAGGAATTATTGAAGGAGCTTCCAGCGGAACCGGAAACATTAATGAACCCCTTACCAATTCCACTACAAATCCAATTAATGTAACTTATGTTTACATTACCACAGCAAATAGTTGTAGTAACTCTGGGCAAAACGTTGTGGTTGTTGTTAACCCAACACCGGGGCTAAGCAGCACACTAAATCCCTCCCCCATTTGCAGTGGAACAATCTTTAGCTATACAGCTACCAGTGCAACCTCAGGAGCAACATTTGCATGGTCAAGGGCAACTGTTGCAGGAATCAATGAGACGGCTTCAAGTGGAACAGGCAATGTAAGCGAAGTGTTGACCAATACAACCACTGACCCGGTGGATGTTACTTATGTTTACACTACTTCAGCCAATGGATGCGGAAATGCTTCAGAAAATGTTATTGTAACTGTTAATCCCACACCCAATTTAACCAGTTCTTTATTACCTCCTGCTATTTGCAGTGGAAACACGTTCAGCTATACACCGGTTAGTGCAACTGCTGGAGCCACATTTGCCTGGTCAAGGGCAGCAGTGACAGGAATTAGTCAGCCCGCAGCAATAGGAATTGCTGATGTAACCGAAGTACTTACAAATACAACTGCAAATCCCATTAATGTAACCTATGTATATACAACATCGGCAAATGGCTGCTCGAATTCGGGGCAGAATGTGGTGGTAACAGTTAACCCTACCCCTTATTTAAACAGTACACTTTTACCTCCTGATATTTGCAGTGGATCCGTATTCAGTTATGCCGCCACCAGTGGTACTTTAGGTTCGGCATTTTCATGGACAAGGGCTGCAATTGCAGGAATAAGTGAAGCAGCAACAAACGGAATAGGGGACATTAGCGAAACGCTTACAAACTCTACTACTGACCCAATTAGTGTTATCTATGTTTACACCACCACGGCCAACGGATGCAGCAATTCCGGGGAAAATGTTGTTGTTACGGTAAACCCAATACCCATTTTAAGCAGTTCTCTGACCCCACCGGATATTTGCAGTGGCGATAATTTTAGTTATACACCTGTTAGTGCAACAGCTGGTGCAAATTTTTCCTGGAGCAGAGCTGCCATTGCCGGAATCAGTGAGGCATCAACCAGTGGAAGCGGTAATGTAAGTGAAACATTAACAAACACCACCACCAACCCAATTAATGTTACGTATGTGTTTAGCACCGATGCCAATGGTTGTAACAATTCAGGGGAGAATGTTGTTGTGGTTGTTAATCCTATCCCCAACCTAAGCAGTTCACTTACTCCACCGGCAATTTGCAGTGGTAATACTTTTAGCTATGTCCCATCAAGCGCCACGAGTGGAGCAACGTTTACCTGGTTAAGAGCGGCCGTTGCAGGGATTTCAGAGGCCGCTTCCTCAGGAAGTGGTTTTGTAAATGAAGTTTTAACAAATACAACCACCGCCCCGATAACTGTAATCTACGTAATTACAACCTCAGCAAATGGTTGCAGCAATTCAAATGAAAATGTTGTTCTCACTGTTAATCCAATTCCATTTTTGAGCAGCACATTAAGCCCTCCTCCCATTTGCAGCGGAAATTTATTTGGTTATACACCTGCAAGTTCAACTTCAGGAGCTACATTTTCCTGGACAAGGCCTGCTGTTGCCGGGATAACAGAAGCCGCTTCAAATGGGTTGGGAAATGTGAGCGAAACATTAACCAACTCAACCACCAATCCGATAATTGTTACTTACGTATTCATCACCCTTGCCAATGGCTGCAGCAATTCGGGAGAAAATGTTGTGGTTACAGTAAATCCGCTTCCGGTAGTTTCCTTTTCAGGGCTTGCGGCCAATTATTGTATTGATGCACCTGCGGCATTACTAAGCGGAATTCCATCCGGGGGAACTTTTTCAGGGACAGGCATTTCCGGTAATTCTTTTTTCCCAGGAATAGCAGGAGCGGGAACTTTTATTGTTACCTACACTTTCACCGATGGAAACGGATGTACAAACTCCATTGGACAGTCAGTAATTGTTAATGATCTTCCGGTTGTTTCATTTTCCGGCTTGGGCGGTCCATATTGCATAAGCCAGACCTCTCCCGTTCCCCTTACCGGCACTCCTTCCGGAGGCACATTTACGGGTACAGGAATTTCAGGGAATAATTTCACCCCATCGTTAGGGGTAGTCGGGATTAACACCATAACCTATACTTATGTGGACGGAAATGGATGCACCAATAGTTCTGTGCAAAACACTACTGTTATCGGATTGCCCATAGTAAGTTTTTCGGGGCTTTCTAATGTTTACTGCATTAGTGACTCCTCACCAATAACATTAACCGGTTATCCAACTGGTGGAAGTTTTATTGGAAATGGCATCACAGGGAACATTTTCATTGCTTCTTCTGCCGGATTTGGCAATCATATTATCACCTATAATTATACTGATGCAAATGGATGTACAAATTCACAAAGCCAGACTGTTGTGGTTGTTAATTTACCCGAGGTTTTTATTGCAGGCCTTGATTCCTCTTATTGCTTAAATGGAACTACCGACACACTTACCGGTTTTCCGCAGGGGGGAAGTTTTAACGGCAATGGTATTACAAATAATTTTTTTAACCCCGCCATTGCAGGATCCGGTATGCATTTAATTTCCTATACATATACTGATACCTTTTCGTGCACCAACGATACTTCGGTTTTTGTTCAGGTCAATGATCCACCTGTAATATCGTTCACCGGATTGGCCACGGGGTATTGCGAAAATGAGGCCTCTCAGATTCTTGCCGGAAATCCTTCCGGAGGCACTTTTTCCGGAATTGGAATCAGTGGAAATTCATTCTATCCTTCCATTGCAGGAACAGGAACCCATTCCATAACTTATTCCTATAGCGATGCAAATAATTGTTCAAGTTCCATCAGCCAAACGGTGGATGTATTTTCATCTCCTGTAGTTAGTTTTATCGGACTGGCGGGGCCATATTGTTTGGATGTTGGTGCCGTATCAATGACCGGAAACCCATCAGGGGGAACTTTCAGCGGACCTGGAGTGTCAGGGAATGTATTTGACCCCTTTTTAGCTGGGGCAGGAACTCATACTGTAGTTTATTCTTATGCAGATGCCAATGGCTGCTCTGACAGCTCCTCCCAAATTATTATTGTGAATGCTTTGCCCGTTGTTGATTTTGCAGGACTTGATTCGGTATATTGTGCAAACGGTATTGCTGATCAGCTTTCCGGGTTGCCCTCGGGAGGCACTTTCAGTGGCACCGGGATTTCTGCAAGTAATTTTGATCCGACCCTTGCGGGAACCGGAACTCATCTTATAACCTACTCATATTCTGATGGAAATGGATGTTCCAATGATACAACCAAATCCACGCAGGTGTTTAATGAGCCTTCAGTTTCTTTTAGCGGACTTGCATCAGGCTACTGCAAAAACGATTCTTTTGCAATCATGACCGGAACTCCTGCAGGAGGTTCCTTCTCCGGAACCGGAATAATCGGAAATTCCTTCTATCCATCAATTGCAGGAGTTGGAACTCACACCATCACTTATACAAATAGCGATGGAAATAATTGTTCGAATTTCACAACCCAATCGGTGGAGGTATTTGCATCACCAGTGGTTAGCTTTAGCGGACTTGCCGGGCCTTATTGTTCGGATGGTGCAGTTGTATCTTTGACAGGAAACCCCGGAGGGGGAAATTTCAGCGGACCGGGAGTTTCAGGAAATTCTTTCGATCCTGTTCTGGCGGGAGCTGGGAATCATACCATAATTTATACCTATGCAGATATAAATGGATGCGCTGACAGCTCTTCTCAATTTGTTTTAGTGAATGACTTGCCGATAGTGGATTTTGCCGGCCTTGATTCTGCTTATTGCATAAACAATCCTGCTGATCAACTATTGGGATTGCCGGCCGGGGGAAATTTTAGTGGTAATGGAATTTCTTCAAATAATTTTAATCCCTCGGTTGCAGGAATTGGAACACATGTAATTAATTATACCTATACAAATACCGCTGGTTGCACCGGAACAATATCAAAAAACACTATTGTTAATGCTGCCCCTACCGCAACAATTACTGCCGGTGGACCCACCTCCTTTTGTCAGGGGGGATCGGTTTCCCTCACCGTAAATTCCTCGGTAAGCTATCAGTGGAGTACCGGGGCCCTTACACAATCCATTAATGCCAACACTTCGGGTACTTATTTTGTAACGGTTACCAATGCTAGCCTTTGCAGTGCATCAGCCAGCATATTAATCAATGCCAATAATAATCCCTCCTTAGCTGTTTCAAGCATTACAAATGCCAGTTGCAATGGGTTGAATAATGGAAAGGCCTCGGTAACCGTATCAGGGGGATCTTTTCCATATAGTTTTTTATGGGACAATAATGCCTCCAGTCAAACCAGCCCAACAGCCACCGGTTTAAGTGCCGGCAACTATTCAGTTACCGTAACTGACATTAATAATTGCCTTGCTACCCTTATGGTTACAATTACTAATCCTTCAGGACTGGGCGGTGTAACATTCTCTTCAAACACCTGCACCGGAGGAAGCACCGGGTCAGCATCGGTAAATGCTTCAGGAGGTACCTCTCCTTATAATTATTTGTGGGACACAAATGCCTCGGGTCAAACCAGCTTTACCGCAACCGGACTTGGAGCCGGGCTTTATAGTGTTACAATTACTGATGCAAATTTATGTACCCTTGTTACAAGTCAAACCGTATTAGCCACGGATGCGGTATTTCTAGCTTATTCCGTTTTGCCTTCATGTGCAGGTGGAGCCAATGGCAGTGCTACCGTTACAGCAAATGGAGGAATAACCCCATACAGTTATCAATGGGATACAACAGCATTTAATCAAATTAGTCCTACAGCCACTGGACTCACCGGGGGAAATTATTCTGTTACAGTAAGTGATTCAAACAATTGTATTTCCGTTGCATCAGTTAACGTTGGACTCGTTCCAGGCCTTAACCTTTCCATCTCCTTTAACGGTGGCTGTGACGGTGGAAACAGCGGAAATGCCACTGCAACCGTTTCAGGAGGCACTCAGCCCTATTCATTTTTATGGGATACCGCTGCAGGAAACCAAATCACTCCAACGGCATCAGGGCTTTCCTCAGGAGTTTTCGGTGTAAAAGTTACTGATATGAATGGATGTTTTGCACAAGACAGCATAACTGTAATTGTTCCCCAAGCTTTTTCTGTAACTCTCACCTCGACCGATGTTACTTGTGGAGGAGCAGACGATGGAACTGGTTCAGTAGCGGCTTCAGGTGGTACTTCCCCTTATTTTTACCAATGGAGCGGAGGCCAAAGTTCTTCGAGCGCCATAGGACTTGGGGCTGGAATTTACTCAGTAACCGTAACAGATTCGAAAGGATGCATGGATACACTTCTTGCAACCATCAATGAGCCTGTTCCTGTTTTAATTTCTGACACTTCTACACCTGCAGATTGCGGTGTAAATAATGGAACTGCAACCGTATTGGTAACCGGAGGAACATTTCCTTACGGGTACCTTTGGGATAGTAATGCTTCGGGGCAAACTTCTCCTGTTGCCACTAACCTAGGTGTTGGAATTTATACTGTTACTGTTACCGATTCAAATGGTTGCATTTCAATTGCAAACATTGTTGTTAACGGGAGCTCCGGTCTTATTCTTGGCGTTACTTCAACTAACGCATCCTGCAATGGTTCCCAGGACGGAACTGCCGTGGTGGTGGCCAACGGTGGAAATTCCCCATATATTTATTTATGGAGTGATGGTCAAACGAATTCAACCGCCAGCGGACTTGGAGTAGGTACATATTACGTAACAGTTACAAATGCAGACAGCTGCCTTTCGTTTGACTCGGTTACAGTAACGCAACCACCACCTGTAATAGCCACCATTTCAAACGATACTACAATTTGCAGCGGTGATTCCATTGATCTTTTCATTACCGGTGGCTCAGCATATCTCTGGACCAGTGGAGACAGCACTCCGGCCATCCGAGTTGCCCCAAACATTACAACCATATATTCTGCCGGGGTTTTTGATAATTCACAATGCATGACCACCGTATCTGTCAAGGTAAATGTGATTCCATTGGTTAAAGCTACAATTTCAGGAGATACCGAAATTTGTCTTGGAAAATTTGCAAGCATTAATGCAAATGGGGGTACAAATTATTTATGGAGTACGGGTGAAACATCTCAAACAATTACGGTTAATCCCGGAATAACTACTGTTTACTCAGTTACAGCCACAAATGCCTGTTTTGTTGATTCAACTTCAGCCCAGGTGAACGTGAACTATATTATTTCAACCATAACACCAGACGATACCATTTTATATGGGGACAGCATACAATTAAATGCCACTGGCGGGTTGCAATATCAGTGGGAACCATCTACCGCCCTGAGTTGTACCGATTGCTCCAATCCTATTGCTAATCCGGTGGAAAACATTACTTATTTTGTTACCATAACCGATGCTGGCGGGTGCTCAGGAATAGACACCGTTTTTATTTCGGTGGATGATTCAAAATCACTTTTTGTTCCTAATATTTTCTCTCCCAATGGAGATGGCGAAAACGATATTCTTTATGTTTATGGAAAAGGCATAGTAAAAATAATTTTTAATATTTACGACCGTTGGGGTGAAAAAATATTTGGGACCGAAAATAAATTGCAAGGCTGGAATGGAATCTCTCCAATAAATTCCCATTATAATACGGGTGTGTATGCCTATGTTCTTTTCGTTGAATTTTATGATGGCACCACCCAAAACCTTAATGGAAATATTACCCTTGTAAAATGAATACTTTGAGAAAATTGGTAAAAATTAATAATTAGGGTAGTAAAATTATTTTCCCGTAGGTTTGCAAAATGTTTCAGGAATACGATATTATTGTTGTTGGGGCCGGTCATGCCGGATGCGAGGCTGCGGCTGCTGCGGCTAATTTAGGTTCTAATGTCCTTCTGATTACAATGGACATGACCAAAATTGCACAAATGAGTTGCAACCCGGCAATGGGGGGAATTGCCAAAGGACAAATTGTAAGGGAAATTGATGCTTTGGGAGGATATTCAGGAATTGTAACGGATAAAACATCTGTTCAGTTCAGAATGTTAAACCGTTCAAAGGGGCCCGCTATGTGGAGCCCGAGGGCACAAAACGACAGGGCTTTGTTCACCCTGGAATGGAGGCAGATGCTTGAAAAAACGCCAAATCTTGATTTCTGGCAAGATCTGGTAAAAGAAATTAAGGTGGAGAAACAGGGTGAGAGGACCAAAGTGTGTGGGGTAATAACCGGGATGGGGGTAGAGATAAAATGTAAATCTTTAATTCTTACCAACGGAACTTTTTTAAATGGAATAATTCATATTGGGGAGAAAAATTTTGGAGGTGGCAGGGTAGGGGAGAAGTCTTCTTCGGGAATTACTGAGCAATTAAATTCCCTTGGTTTTGAAAGCGGGAGAATGAAAACAGGAACTCCTCCAAGAGTTGATGGCCGCTCCCTTGATTACTCAAAAATGGAAGAGCAAAAGGGGGATGAAATTCCAGGAAAATTTTCATTCTTTGAGGGAACCTCACCCCTCTATCTCAACCATAACGGAAGCCGGACTTTTCCCTTGCCGGCAGGGGGAAAACCAGGAGGACTTTCCTGCCATATCACCTATACCAATAATGAGGTTCACGATCTTCTCAAAACGGGCTTTGAAAAATCTCCAATGTATAGTGGCAGAATTCAGGGAACCGGCCCAAGATATTGTCCTTCTATTGAGGATAAAATTAGCCGCTTTGCCGATCGCGAGAGGCATCAGATATTTGTAGAGCCGGAAGGTTGGAACACCATTGAAATTTATGTGAATGGTTTTTCCACCTCTTTGCCAGAAGAGGTTCAGTATAAGGCATTAACAAAAATTCATGGCTTCGAAAGGGTTAAAATGTTCAGACCCGGTTATGCCATTGAATACGATTATTTTCCACCGGTTCAATTAAACCACACCCTTGAAACAAAACTCATTGAAAATCTGTACTTTGCCGGACAAATTAATGGCACCACAGGGTATGAGGAGGCTGCTTGTCAGGGTTTAATGGCCGGAATTAATGCTCACTTAAAAAACTCAGAAAAAAATCCCCTTGTGTTAAAAAGGGAGGAAGCATATATAGGAGTTTTAATTGATGATTTGATTACCAAAGGGACCGATGAGCCTTACAGGATGTTTACTTCCAGAGCCGAGTTCCGGATACTTTTAAGGCAAGACAATGCGGATAGCAGGCTTACGGAGAAATCTTTCAGAATTGGCCTTGCCTCTGAAAAAAGAATGAAAATGGTTGAAAAAAAGGCAGGGGTTACAAATCAAATTATCAGCTTCTTTAAAACCGAAAGCATTGAGCCGGCAATAATTAATTCAAAACTTGAAGAGCTTGGCACTGCACCTCTAACTCAAAAATTAAAGTTAGTAAACCTGCTTTTAAGGCCCCAGGTTAGCATTTGGGATATAGCCGACAGTTATTTAGCATTAAAAAAAATTTTAGTTAGCCTTGATGAAAATGAAGAATTTGGTAGGGATTTACGGGAAGAAGAGTCAAAAAATTATTCTCATTTATTTTTTGGTTTTTCAAATATAAAGGAGGCAATTGAACAGGCAGAAATCCTGATGAAATATGAAGGTTACATAGAAAAGGAAAACGAATCTGCAGAAAAATTAAAACGAATGGAGGAAATGAAAATATGGGATAATTTTGATTATTCAAGAATTAGTTCAATTTCAAATGAGGCCAGGCAAAAATTCACATTGATTCGCCCAAAAACTTTAGGACAAGCATCCCGAATAAGTGGTATTTCACCATCCGATATTTCAGTCTTAATGGTTTACTTAGGAAGATAGGATTGAAAGGTAAAAAAAGTAAATAAAAACCATTTTAGATAATACAAAAATTTTTTAACCATTCCCTTCCTTTTCTTTGCCCAAATTTTATTTTAAGAGGTGGAGTAGGGGAGATAAAAAAAAAATATTTCATTGGAAATTCTTAATAGTTGTCCGATATGCAAAGGTCAAAAATTCAAACCTTTTTTACTTTGCACTGATTTTACCGTTTCACGTGAAACCTTTCAAATTGTTGAATGTGAATCATGCAATTTTCATTTTACCAATCCAAGGCCAAATGAAATTGAAATTACGAGGTACTACCAAAGTGAAGATTATATTTCCCATACGGGAACCAGCAAAGGACTGGTAAACCGTATATATCTTCTAGTGAGAAAATATACCCTTGCAAAAAAGCTTCAATTGGTATTAGAAGAAAATTTTAGAGGAAACAGTTCAAAATTAAAAAATTTGGACTCGTTGGCCTTGATGGATTATGGCTGCGGAACCGGTGAATTTTTAAAAACATGCAAGGATGCCGGCATAGAAACTACCGGAATTGAGCCGGGGGAAAAGGCCAGGGAATTCGGAATTAATAAATATGATTTGAATATATTAAACCCCGATAAAATAAAAACAATTCCAAGCGAAACTTTTGATATCGTAACACTTTGGCACGTTCTGGAACATATCCATCAAATTGAAGAATTTTTAAATAATTTGAAAAGATTATTAAAAAAAACAGGGGTAGCAATAATTGCGGTTCCTAATTTTATTTCTTTGGATTCAAAAATTTATAAAGAAAATTGGGCAGCTTTTGATGTCCCAAGGCATTTATATCATTTTTCGCCAAAAGACATGGTGAACCTAATGGATGGGTATGATTTTAAACTTGAAAAAACAAAACCAATGATTTTTGATGCATTTTACGTAAGTATGCTTAGTGAAAAATACAAAAACTCAGGAATTGGAAAAAATAATATGGTTGGAAATTTAATTTCAGGTTTTTTCAGCGGTTTAAAATCTAATGTTTCGGCCATTAAAAATGAAAATTCCTATTCAAGCTTGATATATTTTTTTAAAAAACGCCATTAAATTGGTTTATTCGCATTAAAACCTTCTTATGGCACTCTATCCCAAAAAATTAATTTTAATTTATTAAAACCCCTCTTTTGTCAGGCTTACCTTCTTTATAATTCTTTTATCATTGGTTAGGATTTCAACCAAAAGTAAACCCGAAGGAATTCCGGAAAGGTTAATTGGCAAAGTAAAAGACGATTCAGAGGCCCTTAATGTTTTATCAAATAAAACTGAGCCTGTTAAACCAAACACGGTAATTTTCGTTTGTGAGCTTAACGGGTTTTCAACGGAAACAAAAAATTTTCCATTGGTGGGATTGGGGTAAACATTAGCCTTAATTTCCTTTGAATTACCAGCCAAACTTTTATTGGAAACAGGTAAAAATTCCAGGTCAGTTTCCCATAAACCCCTTCCATAAGTTGCGGCTCTCAGCTTTCCACTTCCGTAGTGAATTTCGAGTTCATTAACAATCACATTGGGAAGGAGATCGTTAAAAGGCAACCAATCGGTCATAGTGCTATCGCGGTAAAAAACACCAAAATCGGTTCCTAAATAAATAACTTCGGGAGAATTATTTTGAATTAAAATGCAATTGACCGGAATATTTGGCAAGGTACCTGAGCAATTAATCCATGAGGCGCCTCCGTCTTTTGAGCAATAAACTTTGCTGCCCTGAGAATATCCCGAAAGGGTTGCCCAAATTTTTTGGGGATCATCACCACTTACAGCAACTCCAGAAAGGGAATTATTTACTAATGGAAATGAAGAAGAAATGGACTGCCAGTTAGTTCCTCCATCAGTTGATTTGTAAAGATCGGAAGTGGTTCCGACATAAATATAATTTGGATCGGAAGGAGATATAACAAGCACATCTATTGTAGCGTTATTGGTGGGGTTACCAATTGAAGTCCAGCTCCATCCACCATCAGAACTTTTATAAAGTTGCTCATACCCGGCAAAAAGAATAGAGGGATCTGTTGGATGGAATAAAAATGGAGTTGTCCATGAGCCTGAGGTAGAGGGTGATACATCAGTCCAGGATAATCCACCATCCGTTGTGATATTCAATTGTCCGTATTGTGTAGCAGCCAAAACATTATCAGAATTTGAGTAATTAACCGCACATTCCATTCCATCGGCAAAAACCACCATATCCCAATTTCCATTATCCTTTTTTACCACACCATTATCCTGCTGGCCACAATAAACAATATTTTTATCGAGTTCCGAACCGCCCAGTCGGTAAAACTGAGAAATTGAAATCCCGCTGCTTAAATTAGTATAGGAATTTCCGCCATCGGTTGACTTAAAAACTCCACCATCTGTACAAATAAAAACCACATTTCCATTGCCGGGAGGAAACTCAATATCATGCTTATCAGCATGGCAGTATTTTGGGTTTGGCCAACCAGACCAATCATCAATTACCGACCAGGTTCCACCTCCATCGGAGGACATCCCCAATTCAAGACCTCCAACAAAAATTTTATTTTCATCAGTTGGAGAAACGGCAAGGACATTATCATAATATCCATAAAAAGTAACAGAAGGTGCCGTTTGCTGGGAAAAGGAAATTCCACCGTCAGAAGATATAAACAATCCTCCTGATTCGCACAATGAATATATTACATTTGGGTTGGTTTGTGTTACTGCAATGGATTGTCGGCCTCCACCACATAATCCTGCTGAAATTACCGACCAGTTTAATCCTTTGTTTACAGATTTAAAAAAGTGATTTCCGGCAGCGGCATAAACAATATTTGCATCTGCAGTATTAAATTCAATATCATAAAAATGAACCGTACTAACTTTAGTCCAGTTAATGCCAGCATCTGAAGTTCTCCACATCCCATCTCTTGAAGCCGCAAGAAGAACTTGTGGATCCAGGGGATTAATTACCAGGCGCTGAATTATCCTTCCCTGATTTTGATTATAGGTTAAGCCGGTTGAATTCCAGGTAATTCCTCCATCGGTTGATTTAAGCACCCCGGCCGTATAGGTACCACCCCAAAAATCTACTCCATTTTCATACCCATAACCATCCCCTGTGGCAATGTACATATTGTTTGGATTTATAGGATCAATGGCAATGTCTGAAATTCCGATAGCTGGTAAAAAATCGCTTGTGCTGCTCCAACTGTTTCCCCCATCGGATGTTTTCCAAAGTCCACCGCAGGCAGAACCAACCCAAAAAATATCAGGGTTAGATGGATTAAACTCGATTGTATTTATCCGTCCCATGCCACCTCCATTACCCGGAACTTCAAAGGGGCCTAGAGGGCTCCACCCAGAAGTGGCTTTTTTTTGTTTGGGGGTATTTTTATTCTGTTTAAATTTTTCCCATTCACTCCAAAGAATGGTGGGATCAATTTTTTTATTGCCGGGAGATCTGAATTTCATAAAATTCTCCAAACGTTGAAATTGCTGAAGTTCCCCATCAACATTGTTTTGAAAACCCGGAGCAACGGGAAATTTACTTTTTGTTTCCCAATAATCATAAAAAGCCTTTTTAACATCAGAAAAGGAAGCGTTGGGAGGAACTTTAGTGGTCCATTCCTGACCGAAGGAAACGGAGGAAAAAATCATTAGGAGAAAAAAACAAAACAAAAAGAAATATGAAAGATTGATATTTGTTTTTGGATGTGAGCAGAGGAAATTTTTTTTGCACAAATAAATTACAGAAACTTTCCCAAAGTAATCCGGAAATAGAATTGATGCCCTATCGGAAATAGAATTAAACATCAAATTTAATTCCCTGGGCAAGCGGAAGATCGGAGCCATAATTAATTGTGTTGGTTTGTCTGCGCATGTAAGCCTTCCAGGAGTCGGAGCCGGATTCTCTTCCCCCACCGGTTTCTTTTTCTCCTCCGAAAGCACCACCAATTTCGGCACCTGAGGTTCCTATATTCACATTGGCAATTCCACAATCACTTCCTTCGGCTGAGAGAAACTTTTCCATCTCCTGCATGTCTTTAGTAAAAATGCTGGAAGATAATCCCTGGGGAACACCGTTTTGAATTGAAATTGCCTCATCAATGTTTTTATAACTCATTACATATAATATGGGGGCGAAGGTTTCTTCCTGAACAATTTCGAAATTGTTTTTTGCTTCAATGATACAGGGATTTACATAGCAGCCGCTTTCGAAACCTTTCCCTGAAAAAACTTTTCCTTCGACAATAACATTTCCACCCTCCGCTTTAGCTTTTTCAATGGCGTTAAGATAATCAGTTACGGCTTTTTTGTCGATGAGGGGACCCACGTGATTTGCAGCATCGAGCGGGTTTCCAATTCTGAGCTGGGCATAGGCCTTTCTCAAAACATCAAGAGTTTTCTGGTAAATGCTTTCATGAATAATGAGCCTTCGGGTGCTTGTGCAACGTTGGCCGGCCGTACCCACTGCTCCGAAAACAGCTCCCATTACCACCATATTCAAATCGGCTTTTTCAGAAACAATTATGGCATTATTGCCTCCCAATTCAAGTATGGAGCGCCCAAATCTTTGAGCCACTGAGCCTGCAACAATCCGGCCGATACGAGTAGATCCGGTAAAAGAAATAAGCGGAATATTCGGATCGTTGTTCATCATATCGCCCACCGGATTTCCGACAAGCAAACTGCAAACACCTTCGGGAACATTATTTTTTTTGAAAACGGGGGCGATAATATTTTGGCAGGCCAGAGCACAGAGTGGGGTTTTTGAGGAAGGTTTCCAAATACAAACATCACCGCAAACAAGAGCAATCATTGAGTTCCAGCTCCATACCGCAACCGGAAAATTAAATGCCGAGATTATTCCCACAATTCCGAGTGGGTGCCATTGTTCATACATACGATGGCGGGGCCGTTCGCTGTGCATGGTGAAGCCGTAAAGCTGGCGGGAGAGCCCCACGGCAAAATCACAGATATCAATCATTTCCTGAACTTCACCAAGGCCTTCCTGACAGGATTTCCCCATTTCATAAGAAACGAGTTTCCCGAGGGGTTCTTTGTACTTTCGGAGTTCATCTCCAATCTGGCGGACAATTTCTCCCCGCTGAGGGGCGGGAACGGATCTCCATTTTTTAAAGGCTTCTTTTCCGGCAGAAACAACTTGAAGGTATTCCTTTTCAGAGGCTGTTTTTACTTTCCCGATTAATTTTCCGTCAGCAGGTGAAAAGGATTCAATAATTCCACCGGTTCCTTCAATCCAACCGGTGCCGGTAGAAACACCTTCATTTAATACGTTTACTCCAAGCATTTTCAGCGCATCCTTAATACCGAATGTTTCGGCCGGAATTTCTATTTCAGCAGTTGTCATAGTAAAAAAAATTTCTTATAAAATTAGTAATTTTAATACTCGTCATAAGAACTTCTTGATTTTTCGGGTTTTTTCTCCCCGGGTTCTTTTGAATGATTTGGGTTTTCGAGATGAGAAACAATCTCTTTTGCCAAACCATCAAATTTAGAATTTACAATAGCTTGAGCATCATTATCAGAGGAGGAAACAAATGTTTTAGCAGCATCTCCATAAATTTCTTTTCCGCTTTTATTGAAAATGGAATAATGTATTTTTATCATTCTTGAATAATTACCGGAGGAAAGATTCCTGTAGTCGGTATTTGGCGGAACCACAAAATCCATCTGGTTGATAAAAATAAAAAAATCACATTCATATTTGGATGACAGGAATGCAAGAACTTCGGGATTTACAATTGAGGTGGCCATGTATTTTTCGCTGACCTGGGGCGGGGTTGAAATCTGGCCGTTATTAATTCCGGTACCCGGTCCATTATTAGAGGTGGGTGTGGATTTGTTTCCCGTTTTGTTTCCATCAAAAACTTCGCGGGCTTTATCACTTGCACTTTTAAGAGTGCCAAGAGGGGTTTTTCGGGAGGTATCAGGGGTTAAGGGCACGGGCAAATATTTATACCCTATGGATTTATAAATAAAATCCAAATCAGCAATGAGTTCAGGATCCTGGGAGTGCATTGAAAGTGATTTAAAAGTGGAGTTATAAATCATTTTCGCCTCTATAAAAACATTATTGCAAATTCCTTTTCTGAAAATTTCACAAATCTCTTTTTGGTTCTTTCCTGTTTTTTCCGAAATATCTTTATCTGCTTCGGACATGTACATTTTTGTTTCGAAAGGAATAACCATTACCCTGTTAAACTGTGATGCAATTGTTTTTTCGGAAGAAGATTTTGGTGACTCTTTGTGAATTTCCAATGTGGAAGTTTGAGAAAAAGAAAATAAATTTATTAAAGTGAAAATAAATGGAAAAAAGAAATATTGCTTAAGGTAAATCATGAGGGGTTTCAATGTTAGGAACAAGAGTGATTAACTGATTAACTGAAAATACGCAAAAACGTTAATTTCCAAAATACAAATATCAAAATACAAATAATATTCAATTTCAAAATTTCAATTATCAAACCGTCTGCTAACTTGATTTTTCGATTATTGTCGAAAAAATCTTCTTTAGCGGTTTAGAATTTTTTTTATTGGTCATTGAAATTTTTTTGCAATTTGATTATTGTTATTTGTTATTTGAAATAGGGATGTGCGTAACATCAGTGATTAAATAAAAAAAACGAACCACAATAGTTACATAGAATAAATAAAAAAATGCCGGATAGTTTTTGCGTTTAATTGATTTTGTTTTTTGCGAAAGTAGGTCTTTTTTAAGTTTAAAAAACAGATAGAATTTTCAGTCTCAGGCAAAATCTAAAAATAATCTGCCTAATTTAGCCTTGCAGGAAAAAAAGGTTACTTACACATATTTTTGCTTTAAAATCATTTTATGAAAAAACATCATTTTCTTATCTTTTCGTTTTCTGTATTATTCATTTTAGTTTTCGTTTCCCGAATATTAAAGGCGCAAACCTTTGCCTGTATTGGTGATTATGGAGAAGCCGGACAGCCTGAACTTGCCGTTTCAAATCTTGTTAAAAGCTGGAACCCTGAATTTATTATTACCACAGGCGACAATAATTATCTCTATGGCGACTCCTTAACCATAGACACAAATATCGGCTTTTATTACCATCAATATATTTACCCTTATAGCGGGAAATATAGCAATAGCGACACGACCACAAAAAACAGGTTTTTCCCATCTATTGGCAACCACGATCTTTTAACCGCCAACGGACAACCCTATTATAATTACTTCTCACTTCCAAACAATGAGCGGTACTATGATTTTGTTTGGGGAGATGTTCATTTTTTTTCTCTTAACAGCGATAGTTCAGGAGGTCACGAACCGGACGGAACCGCTGCAAATTCATTCCAGGCGGGGTGGCTGATGGGTAAGCTAAGCACATCAACTTCAAAATGGAATATTGTTTATTTTCATCATGCTGCCTTTTCCTCCGGAGGAACCCATGGAAGCAGCTCATGGATGCAATGGCCTTTTGAACAATGGGGAGTAACAGCGGTTTTGGGAGGGCATGACCATGTTTTTGAGAGATTATTAGTAGGCAAAATTCCATTTTTTGTTAACGGCCTGGGAGGAAGAAATGGAATTTATGCATTAAACGCACCTCTGCCGGAAAGCAAAAAACAGTATAACGGGAATTTTGGGGCTATGAAAATATCGGCCTTTGCCGACAGCATTATTTTTGAATTCAGAACTATTGCGGATAGTCTGGTAGATCGGTTTGTAATCATAAATACTTTAAGCGGCCTGAACAACCTTGACGGAAGCAATGTTGTGTCTCCAAATCCATTTACCACAAATTCTTTTATTTACCTAAACCGGAAATTGCAAAATGGAACCATTCAAATTTATGATATGCTCGGGAAAGAAATTGAAAAAAGAAGTAACCTGGCCGGAAACATTATTCCTATTTCAGGAAAAAACATTTTATCCGGATTGCTGTTTTATAAAATATCGGAGGATGGAAAAATAGTTACTTCTGGAAGGGCATTGAAATTATGAGGGAGGAATACCTGGGGCGGATAGTGTGTTTTTATTTGCGATCGAATAATTAGACGATTCACGAATTACCATTAATAAAATTATTTTGTCACCAGGAAACAAAAGCACCTTGGGGCTGAGGAACAAACCTGGGCAGGATTAATAACCTGAGTTTCGGGTAAGGCAAAATATACCTTTCTAAAAAAAACAGGATACATTTTTTACCTTGCCACAAAAACACAATAGCTCTAAATCCCTCAAAAAATATTAGTATGATTTTCTGTTTTGGCGATTTTGTGGCTTTTTTCAAATAAAAAATCTGTGTTTGTAATTTCATTTTATGCAAATATCACGGTAGTATCCCTTATTGTTTTGGTTTTATGGGAATCCAAATTTCTTCTTCCGAAACGGGGTTGTTGTTTTTATAATTCTCTCCCAGTATTTCAAAATGTGGCCTATTGTCAATATAATATTTTGAAGCCGGCAACCAGGTTCCGAAAATGTATTTGAAAATTTTGGTATCTGTGCTTAGCCCTTTGTAATGAAAAACGGCATAAAGTCCGCCAGCCAAGGTAAAAGATTCCATTTCTTCGGGAATGGTACCAAAGTCGGAAACTTCAACAGCTGCCCATTTTTCAAACCCGGTATTGAGATTTGAGAAAGAAGGATCAAATGGATGAGGGTACACTTGCATTGAAAACAATTCAGTTGTGAGGCTGTTTTTAATTTCTTTTCGTTTTGGCCCAAAGGTTTGCCAAAGTTTAACCGTTTGATTGTTGGCAAATGTCATTGTAAGGCGAATGCCAATTAACTTTTTTTCTGGCAACGTTTTTATTGTTGGTTGCATACCATTATTCTATTTCCTTAACCTATTACTGAGGTTACGCATAAAGGCCATTAACCGCAGAGGACGCAGAGTAGGCGCAAAGAAACGCAGAGAAATACACTATTGTATTTTCTCTGCGAACTCTGCGTGTATTTTCTTTGCGTTCTCTGCGGTAAAAAATGTATTTGCGTAACATCAGTATATATTCAAAAGCAAGAGAATGACAACAAAGGAAAATTAAGTTTTTCACCATTCACATTAAACCAAAACCTTTCCCTTCATTTCATCTGGAATCTGCAGTCCCATTAATTTTAAAACCGTTGGGGCAATATCAGCAAGAATTCCGTTTTTAACTTTGTTTACTCCAGGGGAAATTATTATGCAGGGCACCGGATTTAATGAGTGTGCGGTATTTGGTGAACCATCGGGGTTGATGGCGTAATCGGCATTGCCGTGGTCGGCAATAATAATAAACGAGAAATCTTTTTTAATCCCTTCTTCCACAATTATTTTTAAACATGCATCCACTGTTTCAACGGCTTTTACAATGGCCGGGTAAACTCCTGTGTGGCCCACCATATCAGGGTTTGCAAAATTCAAACAGATAAAATCGGGAAAATTCTTTTCATCAACAGAAGGGGAAATTTCTTTAACCAAAGCTTCGGTAACTTCTTGTGCGCTCATTTCGGGTTTAAGATCATAGGTTGATACTTTAGGAGATGGAATCATTATTCTTTTTTCACCTTCAAAAACAGATTCCCTTCCGCCCGAAAAGAAATACGTTACATGCGGATATTTTTCGGTTTCGGCAATTCTGATTTGTTTTTTTCCTGCTTCGGCCAAGACTTCCCCCAGGGTTTTTGATAAATTATCCTTTTCGAAAATCACATTTACATCTCTGAACGTTTTATCGTAATTAGCCATGGTAACATAATGCAGGTCTAATTTTTTCATTCCATATTCGGGGAAATCCTTTTGGGTGAGGACTTCTGTAATCTCCCGGCAACGGTCGGTTCGAAAATTAAAACAAATTACAACATCACCTGCACAAATTCTTCCAATAGGATTATTTTGTTTGTCCATGCAAACCAAAGGTTTTATAAACTCATCAGAAACTCCGGCTTTATACGATTCCTCCATTTTACTTTTCCACCATCCATTCCCTTCACAAACCTTTTCGCCAATTCCCTTTGTTAACATATCAAAAGCGATCTTCACTCTTTCCCATCTCTTATCCCTATCCATGGCATAATATCTCCCAATAACTGAAACCAACTTTGGCTTTTCCCCATTATCCTCTGAATTTTTGTTGCTGTAATTTTCGAGCTTTTCAACAAAGTGCATCCCGCTTTTAGGGTCGGTATCGCGCCCATCGGTAAAAGCGTGGATAAAAACTTTTTTTACTCCGGCTTTTTGGGCAAGATCAATAAGGTAGTGAAGATGATCTTGTGATGAATGAACTCCGCCATCAGAAACCAAACCCATTAAATGAAGGGCAGAAGAATTCTTGAGAGCACAATCAAAAGCCTTAAGCAATACCGGGTTATTATCAATTGTTTTTTCGCGGATGGCTATATTGATTTTAGCCAAATCCTGAAAAACGATTCTGCCGGCCCCAATATTTAAATGACCCACTTCCGAATTTCCCATTTGTCCATCGGGGAGTCCAACGTTTTCACCGGAAGTTAATAACTGGGCGTGGGGATATTTTAATAATAGTGAATCGAAAAAAGGAGTGCGGGAATTGTAAATTGCATCGGAAATGGATTTATCCCCATAGCCCCAACCATCTAAAATAATAAGGGCAAGTTTTTTTGAAATGGTCATAGCATCAAGTAAGTTTTATTTAACTGAAGTTACGCAAAAACATTAATTTCCAAAATACAAATGTCAAAATACAAATAATAATCAATATCAAAATTTCAACTTTCAAACCGTCTGCTATCTTGATTTTTCGATTATTGTCGAAAAAATTTTCTTTAATGGTTTAGAATTTTCTTTATTGGTATTTGGAATTTATTTGCTATTTGATAGTTGTTATTTGCTATTTGAAATAGAGATGTGCGTAACATCAGTTATTTAAGATATTAAAGTAAATGTAGATTTTTGCTTTAACGTTTATGCCACTAAAACTTCAAAACACAAAATTCCACGAATCAATTTTGGAAATTTTGATGGGGCAAATATAAATGGAAGATGGGAAATGGAAGAGGGAAGATGGAAGATGGAGGATGGAAAACAAGAAAGTCATTGGTGAAAAGAAATGCAATTTTAGGAGGAAATTATTTTTTTTATGGGTTTGCCTTCTTAAATTTTTGGGGTGAAATTTTGGGGTAAAATTTATTTTCTAAATTTGCCCTCCCTTTTAAAAAAAGGGAATAGGGAAATGGGGAAATAAGGAAATAGGAAAAAAAACCATAAATATTTCCATTTACCTTAATTCTCTTTACCTTTCAATTCAATGTCCGATGGTGTAACTGGCAACACGTTTCCCTTTGGAGGAAAAGAGTCCTGGTTCGAGCCCAGGTCGGACAACATTTACTCACCATCCAAAACTAAAAAAGCAAAGCCCCATAGACCTGGGGCTTTTTTATTTTCCGATTGTATTAAAAAATTATCCCTTATAAACAAATAAGCTTTGCATGCAAGGAATACCTTGCGGATTACAAGGGTTTAGTTCATGTGTTTTTGGAGAAACATGGATGAACTGAAGGTTTTGATAAACAAATGAAATGCATTTTCAAAACCTTTCAAAGGTAAACTTAAAATTACCTCATGATAAATTCATAAATTTGCCATACAATTAATTATCTGACTTTTTGCAAAATATAAAAAAAATATTTCTTTTTGCAGCTGTCCTTTCCCTTTTCTCCGGATGTTTTATTTTCCGGAAGAAAAACCGTTGTGACGACTGCCCGAATTTTCACAAATCTGAAAAACCAGGTACCCCTCCGGCAGATTGGGGAAAAGTAAAAAATAACCACCTGCTTTTTTTTGAGGATTCTGAATCGTTTACTTTAAAATATCATGTTAAAACTTTCTGATATCAACTTAGGTGAAACCGTTACTGTTATTTCTTTTACTGAGGAAGAAATCTCAGAAAATCTTTTGAAAATGGGCTTTATTCCGGGTGAAAAAATTTCGCTTGAAAGAGTGGCTCCGTTCGGGGATCCTCTTATAATTGGCGTTTCGGGTTATCTTCTGAGTTTGCGAAAATCGGAGGCGGAAAAAGTAATGGTTGAATATTGATTGTTTCATGAGGGCAGAATCACAAAAAAAAGAGGTGGAGAGATTCATGGTTGAACTATCCTCAATTATTAAAAAACCGGTAAAGATTTATTTTACGGGTGGTGCCACAGCAGTATTGTTTGGGATACGGAAATCAACCATTGATGTTGATATTAAGTTTGAGCCCGATGAATCCCAAATGTATGAGGCAATCAGAATGTTAAAGGAAAAGTTGGATATGAATATTGAGCTTGCTTCCCCTGATAATTTCATCCCTCCTTTGCCGGGTTGGAGGGAGAGGAGTGTTTTTATTAAAAAAATAATGAACCTTGAATTTTTTCATTATGATTTATCTTCACAAATTATTTCCAAAGTCCAAAGGGGGTGGGAACAGGATTTAGCCGATGGAGCTGGATTTTTAAAACTGGGAGTTGAAAAGAAAAATATTATGGCTCTTTTTAAATCCATAAAAAACGATTTTGTGAGATACCCCACGGTAAATGTTGAAATTCTTGAGCAAAAACTTATTAAATTTCTTTGCTGACCCGATGAGCGAAAATTTAAAAATTTATCCCGGGGGAGAAATTATTGAAAAAGGAATTAAGGACCTTTCAAAAGGAATATTTAAAAGTATTGAGGCTCTTGCGGTTCTCATTGCTTCTCCAAGGTTGATTGATCTTGGTTTTAAAATTCAGAAATGTAAAATAAAAAATCCTAACCTTTTGCTCTATAAAAAACTTGGAATAAAATATGGGAATGACGCACACTTTCAATTCAACGCAATCATGGCAAGGGTGAATAAATTCTGCAATTCTTATTAAAAAAGATGAATGAAATGATATGCAGTCGGCTTCGTTTGGCTTTTCTTGGGGCTATTTCATTTTTCCTTTACACCCTTAACGGGTACACCCAGCCACATTCCTGCAACCACCGAAAAATTCCGGAAGAGAAAATAAAATCCAAAATGGAATTTTCTTCTCTTGGCTTAAGCGATACCATCCACATAAATCATTATTCAATAACGGTTGATACCATTAATTACGCCACCCAATCATTAAGGGCTAATGCAAAACTTTCGGTACAATCAAAATTAATGGGGGTAAATGCCATAACCCTCTGGCTTCTTAAACTCCAGATTGATTCAATAAAAACAGGAGCACAAAACTTAACTTATACCTATAACGATACCATCATCATAATTACACCCTTATCTACCCTAAACCCTGGCGATTCCACAGAGATTTCTGTTTTTTATCAGGGCAAACCGCAAACAGATCCTTCGGGATGGGGAGGGTTTTATTTTAACGGAAATTATGCATTTAACCTTGGGGTAGGCTTTGATGTCAACCCGCATAATTTCGGGAGGGCCTGGTTTCCGTGTATTGACGAATTTACCGACAAGTCAACCTATGATTTTTACATAAACACGGCATTTACTTACAAAGCCTTTTGCAACGGGACTCTGCAATCAGAAACCGATAATGGAAACAACACGAAAACCTGGCACTGGAAAATGAATCAACCCATACCTACTTATCTTGCCTGCATGGCCGTGGCTCCATTTTATACCATGACCCGAAACTATAATGGAGTTCCTGTTGAGTTTGCCATTTTACCCGGTGACAGCGTTTCAACCATTAACACCTTTGCTAATCTCGATACCTGCATTTCGGTTTTTATTAATGCCTGGGGAAATTATCCTTTTGATAAAATCGGTTATGTAATGACTCCGGTTACCTATGGAGGGATGGAGCATGCTTCCAGCATTCACCTTTCAAAAGTTTTTGTGAATGGTTCGAAAACCTACGAAACTCTTTGGGCCCACGAACTCTCTCATATGTGGTGGGGCGATAAAGTAACATGCGACAAGCAGGAAGAAATGTGGCTGAACGAAGGGTGGGCCACCTTTAACGAACATATTTTTACCGAGGCCCTGTACGGAAAAGACGCATATAAAAATTCTTTCAGGAAAGATCACAGGGAAGTTCTGCAGTTTGCACATATCGAGGATGGAAATTACTGGGCCATGAATAACCTTCCTCATGCGTATACCTATGCTTCATTATCCGTTTATACCAAAGGTGCCCTTGTTGCTCACACATTGCGCAACTATATGGGTGATGAAAAATTTTTTCAGGGCTGCAAAAACTATATGAACAGCTTTGCCTATGGCAATGCAAACAGCAACAACCTGAAGGATGCACTGTCCTTCTCTTCGGGAATAGATATGAATGATTTTTTTGAGGGTTGGGTTTTTACTCCGGGTTTCCCCCAGTTTTCGGTTGATTCATTTATTACAATTCCTAATGGAAATGATTTTGACCTGCTATTTTACACGAAACAAAAACAAAAAGGAAACAATCATATTTACAAAATGAATGTTGAATTTAATTTTACCGATGGGGTGAATGATACCAACCTTGTTTTTACCATTGATAACACCAACAACTATTTTACCGCAACCCTGCCGTTTAATCCCCTCATGGTTTCTGTTGACAGAAATGAAAAAATGATGGATGCGGTTACTGATTTCGAAAAAACAATTTCTACCTCAGGCAACCATGTTTTTCCTGAAACTAATGTAACTGTAAACGTACTTGATACCGGAGCCGGTAAATCCCTAATTCGCATTGAAAATAACTGGGTTGCTCCCGATTTTTTTAAGGATACCGCCACCCTGGTAAGGCTTTCGGATTACCATTACTGGAAAGTGGATGGGATTTTTGCAGAGAATTTGAGAGCAAAGGCCATTTTTACCTACGATGGAAGCCTCAGTACCACAACAGGGTATATGGACAACACATTAATAACATCTAACGAAGACAGTTTGATTATTCTTTTTCGCCAGGGTGCCGGTAATGACTGGAAAAAAGTGGACGGATACACCCATAATAAAGGCGTTACCACAGATAAAAAAGGAAATTTTGCGGTTGATACACTTAAAAAAGGCGAATATGTTTTGGGTAAATACGATTACGCCATTTCAGGAATTCAACCTTCTTATTTTTCCCCTTCCGGTAAAATTTCCGTTTTTCCAAATCCGGTGAAGGATGTTTGCAAAATAGAATTTAATATTCCACCGGGAGCAATTTTTAAACTAGTAATTTCTGATATTGCGGGGAAAACAATTTATTCTACCCCGGTTTTTTCTCACCAGCAATTCATTTATTGGGACACTTCCCTTGTGCCCGAAGGAATTTATTCAGTGAGTTTATTGAATGGGGGTAACAGCACAAATGAGGTAAAGTCTAACATGGCAAAATCAGAAAAGATTTTGATTTTGAAATGAAGTAAAATTCTTTCTTCATAGAAATTCTTTCCTTTGCGGTTTCAATACTCCAGGTTGAAATCATAAAATGAGTGTTCAGAATAAAATTAAAATTGCCATTGCCGGAAATCCTAACAGTGGCAAATCCTCTTTGTTCAATGCCCTTACCGGATTAAATCAGAAGGTCGGAAACTATCCTGGAGTTACCGTGGATAAAAAATTCGGATTCTTTTCCTTTGAACCTGTGTCAGGTAAGGCAGGATGGGATATGGCAATGGTTATTGACTTGCCGGGGGCATACGGACTTCATCAACATTCTGAAGACGAAAAAATATCAACCGAAACGCTCATCAATAAAAGTGGCCCGGATTTTCCGGATTTGGTGGTTTATGTGGCCGATGCCTCAAACCTGAAAAGAAGCTTGCTGCTTTGCTCCCAGATAATTGATTTGGGTGTTCCTGTAATCCTTGGCCTCAATATGACCGATGTGGCCAAAAAAAAGGGAATAAAAATTAACAGCGAAAAACTTTCAGTGTTGCTGAATATTCCTGTGGTGGAAATGAACGCCCGCGAAAATACAGGCATCACGGCACTAAAAAAAACCATATCGGATATTTATCCGTTGGAAACATCTGCAAAACCCAAAAAATTCCTTGATGGCACTGAAGAAAAATCGGGCAACGGAAATGAAACGCTTACCCGGTATAAAAAAATTGGTGGAATAATAAATGAGTGCGTCATTAAAACCGAAATTAATTCTCCCGATTTAACAAAACGATTTGATGATATTCTCACTCATAAAATATGGGGCTTTGTGGTATTTTTCGCCATCCTGTTTGTAATTTTCCAATCTATATTTTCCTTTTCAGAAATACCCATGAAAGGGATTGAAAGGGGTTTTATTTTTCTCAGTTCATGGCTATCCGAAAATCTTCCGCAGGGAATTTTAAAGGATTTGTTTATTGGAGGAATTTTATCAGGTCTGAGCGGAATAGCCATTTTTATTCCCCAGATTGCCCTCTTGTTTTTCTTTATCGGCATTCTTGATGATACCGGCTATATGGCCAGAGTAAGTTTTATTATGGATCGCACAATGCGCAGATTTGGGCTAAACGGAAAATCTTTAATTCCTCTTATCAGCGGTGTGGCCTGTGCCGTACCTGCAATTATGAGTGCCCGAACGATTGAAAACAGGAAGGAACGCCTCATAACAATACTGGTTACTCCCTTAATGACCTGTTCGGCCCGGATTCCGGTTTATATATTACTAATTTCACTGGTAATACCCGATACAAGGGTTTGGGGAATAATAAATTTGCAGGGACTAATTTTAATGGGTTTATACCTTTTGGGATTTGTTTCGGCTATTGCAACGGCATTTATAATGCAGTACCTGATTAAAAGTCGGGAGCGGAGTTATTTTATTATGGAGATGCCCTTATATAAATCTCCCCGCTGGGCAAATATCGGGTTAATGATGCTGGATAAGGTAAAAGTTTTTGTTTTTGATGCAGGAAAAATAATTGTTGCGATATCAGTAATATTATGGGCTCTTGCCTCCTTTTCGCCCGGAAATAAAATGGAAGAAATAGAAAAAAAATATTCCGAAAGCATTGCCCTTAACCCAAAACCATCCGGAAGGTTTCAAAAAAACATGTCGGCCGAAAAACTGGAAAATTCCTATGCCGCCTACCTTGGGAAAACGATTGAACCGGTAATTTCACCTCTGGGTTTTGATTGGAAAATAGGAATTGCCCTCATTTCATCCTTTGCTGCGCGCGAAGTATTTGTTGGTACCATGGCCACTTTATACGGGGTGGGGAATGCCAATAATAATCTATCGATACGCGAAAAAATGAAACAGGAAATGAACCCTGTAACGGGGCATCCGGTTTATTCTTTTGCCACCTGCGTATCTCTAATAATTTTTTACGCCTTTGCAATGCAATGCATGAGTACCCTTGCGGTGGTTTACCGTGAAACCAAACACTGGAAATGGCCGCTGATCCAATTGGCCTATATGAGTGGCTTGGCTTACTTATCCAGCCTAATGGTTTATCAGTTTTTAAAATAATTTTGTGAACAGGCAGCTTTCTCTTTTTGATTTTTTATTTCCACCCATTTCTCCTGTCAAACCTAAATTTGCCCCTGTTAAGGAGAGGTTCGTTGTTGCGGGAACGGATAATTCCTTTTTAAAAAAACATTCCCCAACTCCAATGCCTCAAACATATAGTGAATTGCTGGCAAACCACCTTCCCGCAGAAAGTTTGATTGATGTTTGTGAAACCCTGACAAGGCATAAAGTTATTTTAAAAATCACCCGAAAACGAACTACAAAGCTGGGTGATTACCGGGCACCACATAAAGGCAGCGGGCACCGGATTTCGATTAACAGCGATTTGAATAAATTTTCATTTCTTGTTACCCTTATTCATGAGTTAGCCCATCTAAATACTTTTGAAAAATTTAAAAGAAAGGTAAAACCCCATGGGGCAGAATGGAAAAATGAATTCCGCAATCTTATGGTTAGGTATATTGAAAAAAAGGTTTTCCCGGAGGAAATAATTTTTGCACTGAACAATTATCTTGAAAACCCTGCCGCATCCAGCTGTACAGATACCCTTCTTTTAAAGGCTCTTTGTAAATTTGACTACAAAAAGGATTCTGATAAATTAATCCATCTTGAAGATATTCCCGAAGGGTCCGTTTTTTCTCTTTCAAAAAGATCCAAAACTTTTCGCAAGGGGAAAAAACTCCGAAAGAGATTTCTTTGCCAGGATATGAATTCAAAACGAAAATATCTGGTGAGCCCGGTAGCTGAGGTGGTGTTGGTGAAAGATTAAAGAATTTATTTTAATTTCTTCCCTACCGCACCCGGGATCCCTGAAGGGAAAAACAGGTGAGGGCAGGAAAAGTCTGAAGTTTCCAATTTATTCGAATGCGAAGATGGCCGAAAAGCAGGTAATGGAGTAATGATTCCTTTTTCGGTTGACATTATTTTTTTATAAAAATAAACTGACCTCCTTCATCCCCCGAATTTTTTATTGCATTAAAATTGGGCGTTTGCTCAGAGTTATTCATCACTGGAATTTTTATATTTTCATAAAGCTGACTGGCATCCAAAAATTTTGAATTGTTTCCGTTTAAAATTTTAAGTACATAATATGCAAAAACCGAGTGGCCATCCCGGCCTCCGTCCATCACAGGTTCGATGCTGCCCGAGGTAAGGGCCTGCCTTGAAACCAAATTGTGCACGGTGGTATAATATCTTTCAGATTCTTCAAACGGAACCGAAACCGTAGATCCACGGAAAATATCCCCACTGAAACAGGCATCTGAAATTAACAACGTATGCTTAGATTTTATCCCTCCCAAAAAAGTTTGAATATCAGAATTAGAAATAAAATCAGAGGTAGAATTGGTATTTGCATCCACCGGCACCCAAAAGCCTTTGTTTAATTCTTGCTTATATTGGCCATGACCCGAATAGTAAATTAAAACATTGTCCTCCTCTTTTGCTTTTGCCACCAGCGATTCAAGCTCCTGCAAGATTGCTTTTCGGGTGGCTTGTTCATTTACCAGGGTTTTGATTCCCTGGAATTTATATTTGGCCAATAGCAAATCTTCAATTGCTACAGCATCATTTACAGCGTTTTTTAATGGGGGCCAGTAGCCGGAGTACTTATCTATGCCTATGATTAGCGCAAAATAATTTCCAATTTTCATTTCTTTGGGTTTAGAAACATTTAAACCTTTCAAAGGGTCGCCACCTCCACGGTAACCGGATAATTCAGCGGGTTCTTTTTTCCTTTCTTTGGGTTCGGGCATTGATAAAATTGGAATAAGCTTGTCCTCTTCTTTATAAATAAGTTCATTTTTATATTGCGACAACTCATTAAAATCTGCTTTCCCCTCAGTTTCCGAAACATAATTAATATTTTTATTGCTCAGCTGAAGGTAATAGGTTTTCCCGGGTTCAACAGGCAAGTCAAAAACATTTTCGCCTGGCATGGTGTTGCCAAGAATTACAGCATCTGTTTTAATTTTAAGGGTGCCTGCGGAGAACATTTTGTAAGAAATTCGAGAACCCGTTTGGAAGATATGAATAAGGCGATCGTTAAAATGAATTCTGTATTGGGTAGATCCCCCTCCCCCAGATTTCTGGCGGTAAATGTTAATGATTGAAAACTCATCTTCGGGGTTTGCTTGTTGGGCAATTAAATTAAAAAAAATAACAGGGAAAAGAAAAAGATTTAGAAAAAGAGCGAGTTGCCAAAACGAAATAGCCGGTAAAAAAATGATTGATTTTTTCATAATCAAAGGTAAAAAATGTTTTCTCAATGGGAAAAAACAAAATTCCCGGTGAGGTCAATTAAATGATTAAATTTTGAGTCCACCACACCTTTTAATTTTTTTTCGGCAAGGAGTTCGGCCTTTAAAAATCCCCCCCTATAATACCTAAAAAACCAATTAGCAGTAAAAAGGTAGGCATCAAGTATAGTATAAGCCAAACCTAAATGAATTGCGGCACCCAAAATGGCACCGGTGAGAAGAAATGACTTGGCTGCATTTTTAAAATCTCCAATATATAGTTGGCCGGAGCCGGGCAAAATCATACTTAGAATTTTTGCCGTTTTGGGTTTTATTTTTTTTTCGGCCAAAATTATTTCTTTAAAAATTTCCCTCACCAAAACCGTGTCGGCATTACCCAGAATTTCCATAAATTCTTTTTCGGAGGCGGCATAATTTTTAATTTTAAAATTAACCACAGCAGAAAAAAATTTCTTTTTCTTTTGAAAATATTCGGTTAATTCATACTTCATGTCGAGGATATTAACCATAGCAAAATGGGGATCGTTACACATAATGTTGCAAAGAATTTTTCCGAATTCGCCTTCAATTGCCATGCTGTCGGGCAAGGGGAGAAATTGATTTACTTTAACAAAACTGCTGCGGGCCTCCTCAAATTTATTCTGCCTCATTTGAGCATTTCCTTTCAATAGGTACGCTGCAGCCATTACATTATTATGTTCTTCAAAAAAGATAATCCTTTCGCATACATTAATGGCCTCTTCGAAGTTATTTCTTTCAAAATATTTCAGTGCAAGTTCCATGGCCACTGAGGATGTTTGAGAAATACTTAAAACCGGGATGGCAATAGAAATGGAAAAGCAAAAAACAATCTTTTTTATGGAGTAAGTATTAACAATACTTTGAAAAATAATTTTCATGGCAAAAACTCAATTTTCAGACACAATAATTTCATGCATCTCAGCTTTTATTTTTTCCCTGAACCATTTATTGTGATTTTTGGCTGCTTTAATTGCACCGTAAAAATTTCCAAAATACAACCCGGCACCAAGACCACCGTAAAACCAACCAGGGGCACTATAAATTCCTTTTTTATCAAAGCCCCGCCAGGCCAGAAAAGAGCATAAACTAACAGCCAGAAAGCTCATGGCGGCATCTGAATAATTTTTTGAATACACTTTTCCAAGACCCGGAATAACGGATAAACCCAGAGCAATGGCCGGAATTTTTTGTTTAAATTCAATCGCCTTTTCAAAAACCAACTTTTCTCTTTGGTTAGTAATCTTATCCTCCGGATTTTCCTTTTTTATTTTCTTAATATTTCCTGATAAAATGAGGGTCCTGGGGTAAATACTCTTTTTTTCATCTTCCAAAAGATTTTTGCAAGTTTGAGAGAAGGAAATTGCATTTTCAAATTTATCTGATAAAAGAAGGGCATCGAGATACAACCTGGAGGAATTATGATCTTTGCCTTTTCCGGTAGAATCCAACAGGGCAATTGTTTTATCATACTTTCCTGAAAGGAAATAAGATTTTGAAAGGAGGAAAATAATGCTGTCAGTCCCCGGAGAAAAAAAAAGCAACCTTTCGTATTCTTTTACAGCCTTTTCGTAATCTCTCGAAGAAATAAGGTGATCAGCGAATTTCAGTGAATGGTCAAAATCATAAATGTTTTGTCCAAACGCCAAAGCCGGGAGAATTGTAAATAACCAGTAAGCAAGGGCAAATTTTTTCAAGGCATGTCGATAAATTTTCCAGTGGCAATGTCAACTGAATAATTTCCTGAGGACATTCCGTGGCAACGGGTAAGACGGTCAAAGGTGCTTAGTATTCCTCTAAAGATTCCATATTTTTTTACACTTATTAAGCCATATTCTGAACAAGAAGGGGAAAAGGAACATGCTCCGGGGATATCCTGAGATGAAAAAAAACTTTTATAAAAAACGAAGAGTCCCGAGAAAACCAATTCAAATTCATTTTGGTTTTTTGAAATAGCAATGGAATATCTTTCATTTTTTTGCTTTTGCCCGGATTGTTTTAATATAGAAATTGGGGTATGGTTTTGAGAATGAGAGGCCATTGCGGTAAGAAAAAATCCGGTTAGCATAACAAATATTTTTCTGCAAAAAAAATTCCGGATTTTCAAAAGCAGGTTCATTTATTCAGATTTTCAAAAGTATCAAAAAAAAAGGAAGATCCCGGTTCCGGAATCTTCCCTGCAATAAAAAAATAATTTTAAAATTACTTTTTGTATTTGATTAGGCGGGCGTTAACAGTAACGGTAGTTGTTTGAATTATTGGAATTCCACAGGGCATTTTCTGCTCAATTTTGTAGTTAGGAGAAAGCACTCCGTCATACCCTGGGTTTTGTTCCATCAAATTAAAAAGTGCAATTGATTTTGCAGCACCTGTTGGGTCGGCTAATCCGGCCAAACAGCAACCGGTAGGCATTGCCACACCACCTTGACCCCATACGGATACAGAACCGGCTTTATCATTTTCGCCTATGGAAAATCCAAGAATGAGTTTGGCTTCCCCTTTGGCTGATTTTATTTCGGATAATTCATAGTCTCCTTTTGATAATTCAACATAATTTGGCTGAAGGTTTCCCTGATTCATTTTCAGGTTACAGCCCGAATTAATTAATAATGCACCAAAAAGTGCAATGGTTCCGGTAGTAGAGATGATCTTATTCATAGTTAGTAATTAAATTAATAAATTATTAATTAAAATTATTTTTTTAGAAAACTTAAGCCACTGGTATTATTCTCCGGTTACTACCGTAGAAAAAGTTTGTGAAAATAGCCCACCTTTAACTTTCCAGTCTACCGTTGCAACTTTTGAAATCCCACCCTTTTTGGCAGCGGTGGCAATGCTCAAATCTGTATTTCCAAAAGCAATTCCCAGAAAAATTTTTCGGGAAGCTTCTCCTCTTTTTGTTCCAACCGGATTATCGGTAACCATTAAAGGACCGGTAACCGAACAGGATGCAAGAGAACATAAAGCTACAATTACAATTGAGTATTTTAATGCTTTTTTCATGTTTTTTATTTTTAAGTTTAAAGGAAAAAAATTATTCTCCGGTTACAATAAATTCTCTCTTAATAAAAAAAAGATAACTCGTGGTTTTTAAATCAACACTCCCAATTTTGTCAATTTTCCCTTTTTTGGCCGCTTCTACAATTCCAAAATTAGAATTCGACATAATTCCATGGTAAAGCAAAGCTCCGGAATGTGGCAAAACTCTTGTCCCGCCTGCACCCATGCCGGTGAAAAAACATAATGTGGAAGAAACTCCGGTCTTTTTACCAACTGTATTATTGGTAACTGCAAAGGGAACAGTTACAGCACAAGAGCTGAACAGAATTACCCCTAAGGAAATGATAAATATTTGTTTCAATTTCATATACTTTTTTTTTGTTTTTAAATAATTATTCTCCGGTAACAGTTGTTTTTATCAAAGGAAAAATAAAAACAAAGGTTGTTCTTTGTTCCACCGTTCCGATTTTGGTTATTTTTCCGTTTTTTGCGGCTTTTTCGAGTGAAATATCCTGATCCTTTGAAAAAAGCCCAAGTTTTGCAACTCCGGTTTTTGATCCCACCGGATTATTGGTAAGCATATAAGAAGTCGTTACGCAGGAGGTAAAGCCCATGAAACAAATTCCTAATATGGGGAGAATTAATTTTGTTGATTTTTTCATAATATAAAATTAAGATTAAATATGAAATGATTTTTTGTCAAGTAACCGGCAAGTTTAAGGATAAAAATTAATACAGCCAATATTTTTCAATAAAAAAAATTCTGCAAAAATTTTGAATAAAAACACTCGTGTTTTGAGCTATGGAATTAGAATGAAATCCATTTTTCAGATAAAAAAAATTGAAATTATCCGCAAGTATTTTTTTATTTTTTGTTTCGGAAGAGGGAATCAAAATCATCTTACTTCGTACTGTCTTTCATAATAATTCTTGTATGCTCCCGAGGTAACGCCATTCAACCATTTTTCGTTGGCAAGATACCAGTCAACAGTTTTTTCAAGGCCTTCTTCAAATTGAAGAGAAGGAAGCCAGCGAAGTTCGTTTTGAAGTTTGGAGGAATCAATGGCGTACCGAAGATCATGTCCGGCCCGGTCGGTAACATAAGTAATTTGTTTTTCAGATGTTCCCTCAGGCCGGTTTAATTTTTTATCCATTATCCTGCAAAGTAACTTCACCAGGTCAATGTTTTTCCATTCATTGTTTCCGCCTATGTTATAAGTTTCACCTTGCGTCCCTTTATGAAAAATCAAATCAATGGCAGAGGCATGGTCTTC
>JAHEZO010000260.1 GCA_023250995.1 Flavobacteriales bacterium
TCTAATCCCACGGAAATACGAACAGTACCTGGAAAGATTCCTGCGGCATTTCTTTCATTCTCAGAAAGCTTTGAATGGGTTGAGGAGGCCGGATGGGTTACAATGGTTCTTGTATCACCCAAATTGGCTGAAATGGTAATCATTTTAAGAGAATCCATAAATTTTTTGGCCATTTTGTACCCACCCTTCACAACAAAAGTTATTATCCCACCACCCGCTTTCATTTGTTTTTTTGCAATCCTGTAATCGGTATGGGACGGGAGAAAAGGATATTTTACATTTTCAACCTTTTTATTTTTCTCAAGCCATTTTGCAATTAACAAAGCATTGGATGAATGTTTTTCCATCCTAACGGCAAGGGTTTCCAAACTTTTTGACAACACCCAGGCATTAAAAGGAGAAAGCGATGGACCAGTATTTCTGCAAAACAGATATATTTCGTAAATTAATTCCTTTTTCCCAACCACCACACCCCCGAGGACCCTTCCCTGCCCGTCAAGATATTTTGTGGCCGAATGAATAATAAGATCAGCACCAAATTTAATGGGTTGCTGCAAATAAGGAGTGGCGAAACAATTATCAACACTATATATCAACTTGTGTTTACGTGCAATTTTCCCCACCATTTCAAGGTCTATTATCCCAAGGCCCGGATTGGAGGGAGTTTCAAGAAAAATCATTTTCGTGTTTTTCCTGATTAATTTTTCAATTCCTCCCGGATTATTCATATTAAAATAGGAATGGTCTATTCCCCATTTTGGCAAAAATTTTGTCAGCATGGTATGGGTGCTTCCAAAAATTTCACTCGATGCTATAATATGGTCACCTGCTTTAAGAAAAGCCATAAAACCGGCAAAAACAGCTGCCATTCCGCTTGCCGTTGCAAATCCTTCTTCTGCTCCTTCCATATCAGCCATTTTTCTTTCAAATTCCTTTACATTGGGATTTGAAAACCTGCTGTAAATATTTCCCTCCTGCTCATCGTTAAAAACAGCCCTCATTTGTTCGGCATCGTTAAAAGTAAAACCAGAAGTGAGAAACAGAGGGGAAGAATTTTCCCTTTCCGGAGTTTGCTTTATCCGTGTACGGATGGCTAATGTTTCAAATCTTTTTTTCATTCACCGAAATTTTATAATCAATTTTAGCACCCGCAAGCTCAAGCGTTTTGCCCACCGAACAATATTTTTCTACCGACAGTTTTGCCGCCCTTTCCGCCTTGGAAAGTTCAATTTCTCCCTCTAAAAAAAAGTGCATTATTATTTTCGAAAAGAGGGAGGTTTCTTCCCCTTCCCTTTTTTCCTTTTCTCCTTCAATTTCAATATTAAAATTATTGATTTTTTGTTTCTGCTTTTTTAGAATGCTAACAATATCAATGGCACTGCAGCCTCCCAGTCCCATAAGCAACAATTCCATAGGACGGGCACCAAGGTTGGCTCCGCCAATTTTAACATCGGCATCCATTTGAACCTTGCTTCCCGTTTCATTTTCAGCCTCAAAATGGAAGAATTTGTTTTTACTCCTGAGAAAAATTTTCATTTCATTTTTTTTATTGGGGCTCAAAAGTATGCAATTGATTTATATTTGCATTTGCTTTATCTCTCAAAAAAAGTTTTAATATCCATGGCAAATAAGGTTTTCCATTACCTCTTCCCGTTTGAACTCGAATCCGGAAATCAATTGGATTCGGTTGAGATTTCATATCATACCTATGGCTCACTAAACCCACAAAAGGATAATGTGGTTTGGGTTTTTCATGCCCTCACTGCAAATTCTGATGCTGCCGACTGGTGGAGCGGCCTTGTGGGGGATAATAAAATTTTTACTCCAAAAAAATATTTTATTGTTTGTGCAAATATCCTGGGATCATGCCTTGGAACTTCAGGTCCGCTGAGTATAAATCGAAAATCAGGGAAGAAATATTACGGCAAGTTCCCACAAATCACCATTAGGGATATTACCCGGGCTCATATCCTCTTGAAACAACATCTGGGAATTGAAAAAATTTTAATCGGCATTGGTGGATCAATGGGTGGATACCAGCTGCTGGAATGGTCAATTTTGGAAAAAAATTTATTCTCAGGTATTATTTTGATGAACACTTGTGCAAGGGAAACCGCCTGGGCCATTGCCATACATACTGCCCAGCGTCTTGCGCTGGAAGCCGATGCTACTCTCTTTAAGGCCAACGGTAAAAATAATGGTGCGAAAGGGCTAAAAGCAGCCAGGGCCATTGGAATGCTCACCTACCGTAATTATGAAATATTAAAAAAAACACAAACGGAAGAGAATGATTCCGTGCTGGATAATTTTAAAGCATCCTCTTACATAAACTATCAGGGTGAAAAACTGGTGAACAGGTTTAACGCAATTTCTTACTGGATTCTTACAAAAGCCATGGACAGCCACAATATTTTCAGAGGAAGAATTAATTTAAATTTTTCAAACCGGCTGGCTGAGGAAAAAAAAGTGCTGAAAAGAATTAAAGCCAAAACTTTAGTCATTGGTATTTCAAGTGATATTCTTTGTCCGGTTGCCGAGCAAAAATTTCTTGCCCGGAATATCCCTGGGGCTAAAATTTCCATTCTCGATTCTCCCTTTGGCCATGATGGTTTTTTGACTGAGGGGAAAAAAATTTCGGCAGTAATTAAAAAATGGTTGAAAATAAAATTTTGGTTATAAAAAACTTTATTAAATTTGCCTCCCATATTTAATCCCAAATGATTAACACCAACCACCCTTTCATAATTATTCATTGCAACTGCTGTTGTTCAATGGTAATTTTTGGCAGAAGGAATTCTTGTTAATCAGAAAATATAAAAATATTTTAACGAGGGTTCTTCCAAAAAGAGGAACCCTCGTTATTTTTTTTACTTCATACAACAAAAAAATTATTAAATGGAAATTCAGGAAAATATTAAATCAGAGGTAAAAAAGGACCTTCTTGAACTCGAAAATAAAATTACTGCCTTTAAAACGGGAGTAATATCAGAGGATAAATTCAAGCAATTCCGGCTCACCCGTGGTGTTTACGGCCAGCGTCAGGTGGGAGTACAAATGATAAGAATAAAAATTCCTTACGGAAAATTAACGGTAAATCAATTGCTGAAGATTTCGGATGTTTCGGATGAGTTCTCGACAGGAAACCTGCATCTTACAACCCGGCAGGATATACAAATTCATTATGTGAAACTGGATGATACTCCATTAATTTGGGCCAAACTGGAAGAAGAAGAAATTACACTGCGTGAGGCCTGCGGAAATACGGTTAGAAATGTTACTGCATCAGCTATTGCAGGTATTGATCCTTCCGAACCCTTTGACGTAACTCCTTATGCCCATTCCCTTGCCCAATATTTTTTGAGGAATCCGATAACGCAGGATATGGCCAGAAAGGTTAAAGTGGCCTTTTCTTCTTCCGAAAACGACAGCGCTTTTACTTATTTTCATGATATCGGTTTTATCCCTAAGGTTAAAATAGAAAATGGAAATGAAATAAAGGGATTTAAGGTTGTAATTGGTGGCGGACTCGGAGCCCAGCCATTTATGGCCAAAGTAGTTTATGATTTTTTGGAAGAAGACCTCATCATCCCGTTTTCAGAGGCCGTTCTTCGGGTTTTCGACCGGCATGGGGAAAGAACCAAAAGGTTTAAGGCAAGACTAAAATTTCTGGTTCACGAAAACGGACTGGAAAAATTCCTGGCCCTTGTTGAAAAAGAAAAAGCTGCACTGAAATACCAAAAGTTTCCAATAGAAACAAAGGGTTTTGTTCAAGGAAAATTTCCTTCCGGAATTTTCCCTCCGGCTCAGGGCGAGAACCTTACATCACATTTTGAAACATGGGTAAAAACAAATGTGTTTGAACAAAAACAAAAAGGATATTTCGGTGTGTTTATCAGAGTCCTGCTTGGAAATATCTCCACCAAGGACGCAAGGAAACTTGCCGCAATTGTAAAAAAACTTGCTGGGGATGATATCCGCATTACAGTAAATCAGGGATTTCTCCTGAAATTTGTTTTAAAAGAAAATCTTCCTGCCTTATATTCCGAACTTAAAAATATCGGCCTTGCTGAAGCGGGCTTTGATTCCACTCATGATATTACGGCTTGCCCTGGTTCCGATACGTGCAATCTGGCAGTAACCAACAGCACTTCCTTAACCCAGGCCCTCGAAACCGTTTTAAAAAATGAATACCCCGATTTGATTTATGAAACAAACATAAAAATAAAAATCAGCGGCTGCATGAATGCCTGCGGACAGCATATTGCAGCAAATATCGGGATTCACGGAAGCTCTCTGAAAAATGGAATCAACATTGCTCCTGCCTCCCAGATTGTTCTTGGCGGAGGAATTGACCCGGATGGCCAGCCACATTTTGCCGATAAAGTAATTAAAATTCCAT
>JAHEZO010000261.1 GCA_023250995.1 Flavobacteriales bacterium
TTTTCAGAAAAAAAGAAATATTTCCTCCAGCAAGAGTGTTAAAATCTTTGGTTGCTGCAATTCGGGCGGCATTGTCAGAAAAAAACAATGCGTTCCCGCTAACCGACCCGCAATCCATATTGGATAAACCATTGTTAAAGGACCAGATTGAGGTATCGGTGGATGGATCAAAATCATCCTTAATATTTATGGTTTTTATTATGTTCCAGATCAAATCAGAGCCACCCAAATTCCCAATAGTTACAGGAATATTTATTGAATCCTGGCAAATGGAGAAATTGGCATAAATAGTATCAGGAGAAATATATATTTCAGGCCTTGGAAAAGCAGCACCTTTCAAACAAATCAAAGTATCCACATCATTTGAATTAATGGAGATGTTGCCAATGAAAATTCCATCAGAATCAGGTGAAAAAATTATTGGAAAATAAGAAGTATCACCGGGAAGTATGTATCCCCCGGATGAATCCGTTCCTGAAATAATCACAGAAAAATTTGCCGTTGTTTCAATGGTAAAAAACAGAGTGTCGCAGCCATGATTTGAAATCATGATTGAATCCGAAACTTCAGTAAATTCCATTATTGTGTCGAAGGAAATGCAGGAATCGGAAACCACTAATTCGGGCGCCCCGATTACATTCAGGGTGCAGGGAACCAAAACCTGGCTTGCCAGAGGGTCGTTGGAGTTTATTACAAAAGTGGTGGTGTATTGACCGATTATCAGGTTGCTTGAATTAAATGTTAAAATAAGCGTATCTGAATCTGCCGGTGTGGTGGTTCCAATGAGTGGGGGAGTAATCTGAAGGAACTGGATTGGATTTATCTCAACATTGTCCAGTGCCCAATGGTCGCAACAGGATCCCGAATTAGTTAATTGCCTCCAGCGAAATTGCGAGGAAATGGTTTTTGCACCGGAGGGGATTGCCTCATTTATAAGAGTAAAATTATTATAGTTTCCGGGTAAATAGGTTTTAATAACGGTCCAGGTCCCTCCATTGTTATTTGAATATTCCAGGACTACCCCTTCCCCTGCATCTGCTTGCTCACAGGTTCCGGATCCGCCTGAAATTTTTAAATAAAAATCAATGGTTGGCACATTCAAGGTGTTAAGATTTTTTGTAATGGCTTCCCTTGTGGAGTTGCCATTAAACATCAGGGCATTCCCGCTGAATGATCCACAAAGGGTGTTTGCTGAACCGCCTGTGGTACTTAACCAGAGGGAACCATCAATGGCGGGGTCAAAATCATCCGATAACCCTGAGGGTGGATTTACCACCCAATTTAATTCCGTAAGGCCTGTATTTGCTATTGCAAATGGAATCACGATACTATCAGCACAGGCTAAAGTAACTGTAATGGTATCCGGATTGATTCCTAAAACAGGTCTTGGGAAGGCAACCCCTATTAAACAAATTACCGTGTCGTAATCATTGGTATTTAAAGTTAAACTCCCCGAAAAATTCCCTGCAGAATCGGGAGAAAAATAAACTTGCATTAGCATGGTATCACCGGGAAGTACAGTATCAATTTCAGTTTGAATTGATGCCGGACCAAAATAAAAATTACCGGTAGTTTGGGCATTTACAAAAAGGGTGTCGCATCCAATATTCGAAAGATATAATGAATCCACCACAGAAGTAAATTCCATTATGGTGTCAAATATTATACAACTGTCGGATAAAGCCATTTCAGGTGATCCTGTTAATGTTAACACCACCGGAAAAGTATCTGCCGGGTTCAGGGGGTCATTTGAATTGAGGATTATTTTTGAAATATATTGGCCAACGGTAAGGCCGGTTGAAAAAATTTGAATTCCTAATTGAAAAGAATCGGCCGGTACAATGGTATCAGAATTTAACGGTAAAAAATTTATCCAGGATGGTGAAACCGGTGAATTTGGAGGGAGGGAAGAAGAACCATTAAAAAAGGTTCCGTTTTTTCCATTGGAAGAAACATCGTTTGCAGTGTTATCATCAAAGTTCCAATAACCCAATAAACCAGTTTCCATTCCTGAAATTTCCTTCGACAGGTTTAAATTAATTTCAATTTGTGATTTTTCCACATTCCAAATCCGCACCTCATCCATTTTTCCATTCCATTCCCTTCCGCCACCGCCCCATCTTCCCAAACGCAAAAATTGTGTTCCATCATAGGGAATATTTGATGTTCCGGTAAAAGAACCGGCCAGTGAGCCGTTAATGTAAATTTTGTTGGATTTTGAATTTCCATCTCTGGTGAGGGCTATATGAGTCCATTGATTAGCATTAAGATTAAATAAAAATCCCGCTCCTCCATCATTGGTTCCCCAGCCATACTGATTGGTAATGGTTGAATTTTGCTGCAACACCCAGGCCCTTGATCCGGTGTGATTGTTGTCTATAATGTCGGCATATTGTTTTTGGGTGGAACCGGGTTTTACCCACATTTCAATGGTGAAAGTTTGATAATTAAACCAGGTGCCAAGCTCAAGGTAATCATCCACCCCGTCAAAATTGGCACTCCTTCCACTGTCTGCGGAAAAAGCAGAAAAAATTAAATCGGTAAGACCGGTATTGTGAATCGTTAATGTATCGGAAAGGGTGTCGGAGCATGAAAGGGTAACCTTTATTGTATCAGGGCTGTGGGAAATTACAGGCCTTGGAAATGCATTTCCCTTCAAGCAAATCAAAGTGTCAAAATCATTGGTAACCAAACTTAGGTTTCCACTAAAATTGCCGGCCGAATCCGGGGCGAATCCCAAAATTAATTTGGTGGTATCCCCGGGCAAAACAAAAAATCCCGTGGAATCGGTGGTCGGATTGTTTATGAAAAAGTTAAGTGAAGTTTCGGCCGAAACAAAAAGAGTATCACAACCTGTATTACTGATAAAAAGAGAATCGTAAATGCTGGTAAATTCCATTATCGTATCGAATACAATACAAGAATCCGAAAAAACCATTTCGGGAGTTCCTATTACATTTAACTGAACCGGGATGGTATCGGGATTGTTCAGGGGATCATTGCTACTGACAAGAATAAATGAATTGTACTGTCCAATAAGCAAACCCGTAGAAGATATTGTTACCGGAATCCCACTTGTGTCGGCAGGAAATACTGTATCGGTAATTAAATTATAATCAAACCAGCTTGGTGAGGGCCCCACAACCGGAGCATTTTCGGGGGTTGTGGTGGCATTTCCGTTAAAAGTAAGGTCATTTGTATTTGCAGTGATATCCGTTGCAGTTCCATTATTGAAATTATAATAACTTACCAAACCCGGCTCGTTGCCCGAAGATTCCCTGGTCATTAAATCAAGAATTTCGGCTTGTGAAAGGGCCGAATTATAAATTTTTACTTCATCAATTTTTCCCTTAAAATATCTCCCCGGATAATCAGTAGATCCTATGGCCAAATTATAATTCTGAACATTTGGCAAGGCAGATGCGCTTACAGTTCCGCTCACCGCTGTGCCATTCATATAAAGTGTAACTGAGGTTCCGTTCATTACGCAGGCAATGTGATTCCATTGATTTATTGTGGCCGCAGCCCCTGTGGACGGAACAAAATCATTGCACCAGTTGGCCATGCTGGGCCTTCCATTGTTTTGAATTGATAATAAAAATGCACTCCCGGTGCAAAATCTTCCACCCCAGGAAACAATTCCGTTATAGGACGCATCATTATAACCCTGGGGATAAATCCAGGCCGAAACGGTCATTACACTTCCGGTAGGAAGGTTAGTGGTATTTCGGTTAAGGTAATCACCGGTGCCATCAAATAAGGCGGACTTCCCGTCAATCCCTGTTGAAAAAATCAAATCATTCAGGCCCGTATTAAAAATCCTGATTGTATCCGAAACAGTATCGGCACAGGATAAATTTACTTTAATGGTATCAGGGTAATGGTTTTCAACCGGTCTGGGAAAACTTTTCCCCCGTAGGCAAATGGTTTTTGAAACATCATTATTTACAATGGTAAGGGTATCGAAAAAAGATCCTGTTGAAATGGGCGAGAAGGTGACATAAAATTTGGATGAATCCCCGGGGAGTATCGAAAAGGAAGTCGGACTTGCATTGAAAACCGCTGTTTGCTTGCTGATGTTTGTAACTTTTAAAGTGTCGCACCCTGTATTTTTAATGTAAACCGAATCTATTTTCGATGTAAATTCCATAATTGAATCAAGGTAAAGACAACTATCACTTAAAGCAATTTTACCCGCTCCAATTACATTCAGGGTACAGGGAATATTTACACCGGGGTTTACAGGATCATTGGAATTTATTGATAGTGTTGCTGTATATTGGCCCACGGTAAACCCGGTGGTATTGAAGGAAACATTAACCGTTGTAGTATCAATGGGCGGTGTGGAACCCGAAGAGGGGGAAACACTGAGCCATTTGGAT
>JAHEZO010000013.1 GCA_023250995.1 Flavobacteriales bacterium
CAAGACCTACTCCAGTCCCTTCAAAATCCTCAGGGGAATGCAGTCTTTGAAATACCCCGAAAAGCTTATGGGCATATTGCATATCAAAACCAACCCCGTTATCCTTTATTGAAAAAATAATTTCAGAATCCGTTTTTTCCGAATTAATTTCGATGGAAGGATTTTTTTGCTTGGAGGAATATTTTATTCCGTTGGAAATCAAATTTACAAATACCTGGCTTAGCAGAGAATAATCAGCTTTTACCGGTAAAAGATTTAGAATATTAATTTTTGCAGTATGATTAACCGACTTTTGAATTTCATACAAAGCCCCTTCAACCAGTTCGGGAGTATCAATACTTGTTTTTAGTAATTCTTTGCGGCCTAGGCGTGAGAAGGCAAGCAAATCATCAATGAGGGTCCCCATTTTTTTAGCGTTGTACTGAATTATTCCCAAAAGGCGTTTTCCCTCAGAGTCGAGCAATTTTGAATATTCTTCCCCGATAATGTTTGAATATCCGTCAATGGCCCTCAGAGGTGCCCTCAGATCATGTGAAACCGAATATGTGAATGCCTCCAGTTCTTTATTGAGACTTGCCAATTGTTCCTCTGCTTTTTTCCTGTCGGAAATATCATAAATAATACTTAGGGAGTAACTAATTCCATTTAAAATGATCCTTTCCACCGAACCCAGAATTTCAAGAACTTTTCCCGATTTTATTCGAACAGTCATCTCAAAATTTCTTGCATAACCTTTCTCCATGATATCTTTTAGTATCTCCTCCCTTTTTTTAAAATCCATAATTATTCCAACCTCTAGAGAGGTCCGGTTTAATAATTCATCCCTTGAATAACCCGTCATTTTAACAAAGGAATCATTCACCTCAAAAAACTTTGAATCAGAAGAACAGGTTATTGTAATTCCGGCCGGACTTACCTGGAATGCTTTATGAAATTTTTCTTCGCTTTCCTTTAATTCCTGCATTTTCTGATTCAGCATTTTTGTTCTTTCTTCAACTTTCTTTTCCAATTCCTGATTCATTTTCAGAATTTTTTCTTCGCTAGTTTTTAAATCCGTAGTCCTTTTCTCCACTCTCTGTTCGAGTTCAAGGTTTAGGTTTTTTAACTCCTCTTCCGCTAATTTTCTCAATGAATCCTTTTTATTAATGGATTTTGTTGCAACCCAGATGAAGTATAAAAAAATAATAATTGTTGAAAACGCAAACAATGCGGTTCCAAACTGAGGAATGAACAAGCCAACCCGTTCGCCATATAACCTTAACAAACCCAAAATAACTGGAATTACAATGGCAGCAGGAATTAGAATTCTGGCCAGGTATCCACCGGAATGTTGACTGGTAAATTCCGCCATAAACCCTCTTGGAGGGGAGGCAAATAAAATTCCTGAACCGAGGAGCATAAAACAAACCGAAGAATAAAAGGACATGGGAATGTATGAAAGCACTCCGTAGAAAATTTTAACCCCATAAAGGTAGCCTATGGTGGCAAATAGCCCCAAAGCTATTACCATTAGGGATAAATACATTGACGTATTTTGCCTGGTAACTGATTTGGAGGGAAGCAACCATAAAGATATTCCAATCAGTACAAAATTCAGGGCCGTGTTGGGGGCCATTCTGTTGGTGGTGTTTTCAATGATTTCGGCATGGACTTTTTCATAAAAAATAAAATCATCCAGATGAAAATCGGCATTTAATAATATTTCCAGAATTTTGGCCGCTCCCATAAAAATGACCATTCCGGAAAGGAAAAAAGCCGGAATTTTTTTATTCTTTCCTGAATCACCGGCTGAGAGGAAAATAAAACCCAGAGCGGCTAAAATAAAGGTGATGGCAGTGGCGGGGTTCATTGAAACCAATCCCGGCAAAGGATGTTTAAGGATGCTAATTTCAAATTTCCACCCGGCAAGAACAAGAATGCAAAAAATAATTAAAACGTAACAGGAAAGCAGGGAGTAGCTTTTTAAGGATTTTTGCATTTAGAAAAGGGCTATTTAGGTTTCATGAAATACCCCCATGGAACAAAATTTTTTGATGCGTTTGTCAATTCTTTTTTGGGGGTCGAGTTCTTTAAGTTTTGTAATATGTTTTTTTAATTCAACTTTCATAATTTTAAACATTTCTTCAGGGTTTGTATGAGCCCCTCCAAGCGGCTCTTTAATAATTCCATCAATCAGTTTTTGCTCGAGCATGTTTTCGGGAGTAAGTTTTAAAGCCGAGGCAGCAGTTTCTTTAAAATCCCAACTCCTCCATAAAATAGAAGAGCATGATTCGGGTGAAATTACCGAGTACCAAGTGTTTTCAAGCATAAGCACCTTATCACCAATACCTATTCCCAAAGCACCACCGGATGCACCTTCGCCTACAATAACGCAAATTACCGGAACCTTTAACTGAAACATTTCATAAAGATTTTTTGCAATGGCTTCTGCCTGTCCTCTTTCTTCTGCTTCCAAACCCGGGAAAGCCCCGGGGGTATCAATAAATGTAACTATGGGTTTATTAAATTTTTCGGCAAGTTTCATTAAGCGCAAAGCTTTGCGGTACCCTTCGGGGTTGGCCATTCCAAAATTGCGGTATTGTCTCATTTTGGTATTTATTCCTTTTTGATGGCCAATAAACATTATTGTTTCCCCATCCATCATCCCAAAACCCCCTACAATGGCTTTGTCATCTTTCACATTCCTATCACCGTGCAATTCTAAAAAGGTTCCATCCGTTAACGCATTGGCATAGGCAAGGGTATAAGGACGTTCAAGGTGCCTTGAGGCAAGAACCCTTTGCCATGGACTGAGGTTTTCATAAATTTCAGCCGTTTTTTCTTTTATCTTTTTCTCTAACTCCTTTACAGTCTTTGAAACATCAACATTACTTTCAGCCGAAATTTCTTTGGCTTTTTCAAGTTGATCGTGAAGTTCTTTAATGGGAGTTTCGAATTCCAGGTATGTTGGCATCAGGTTTTGGGTTTAAGTTAATTGGTTAAGGGTATGGGGTATATGGTTTATGGTATAAGGTATATGGTATAGGGTATAGGGTATAATTATTTAGCTGAGGTTAATTAAATAGTTTCGTTTCTCCAAAGTTTTTTTTTGTAGTAAATCAAAAGTAGAAAGTCGCATTTTAGGGATCTATTCATTTTGTGATTTAAACTATAAACTATAAACTATAAACCTTAAATTATTTAAGAAATTTTTTTCTTCTTTTGTTTTGGTGGTTTAAACTTTTCATTTTTGTACTTTAATTTTTTTATGATTTGTTTTCCAAATGCTAAAATAAACATTGGTTTGGATATTGTTGAAAAAAGAAAGGATAATTTTCACAATATTGAAACTTTATTTTACCCTATCGGACTGGCAGACATCCTTGAGGTAAATGAAAATTTCACACCCAAAAAATTAAAGAATTATGTGGAAAATGAAAGGGGGATAAGTAGAAGAAACAGTTTCAAGTCCACCGGGATAAACATACCCGGAAATTCAAAAGAAAATTTATGCCTAAAGGCCTATGAGTTAATTAAAAAGGATTATAGTGTTCCCCCTGTTAAAATTCACTTGCACAAAATTATTCCTATTGGTGCCGGCCTTGGGGGAGGGTCGTCCGATGCGGCCCATTTCATTCATCTTTTGGAAAATCTTTTTTCGTTAAAAATTCCGGTAAAACAAAAGCTTAATTACGCCCTGCAGCTCGGGAGTGATTGCAGTTTTTTTATTAAAAATAAAGCAGCCTTCGCAAAAGGCAGAGGGGAAAAGCTTGAATCGGCAATTTTTTCACTCTATGGATTCTATCTGGTTTTGATTTGCCCTCCAATTCACGTTTCAACCAAAGACGCTTATTCAGATGTTAAACCCCGAAAACCAAATAAACCACTGAAAGAATTATTGAAAATGCCTGTGAGTGAGTGGAAAAAAAATATTTTTAATCAATTTGAAGAAACTGTTTTTAAGAAATTTCCCGGAATCGAAAAGATAAAAATTCAACTTTATAATGAAGGGGCAATTTATTCATCTATGAGCGGCAGTGGATCATCGGTTTTTGGATTGTTTGATTGCCTGCCCGATGAAAAAAAGTTGAAGAAGAAATTTTTTGACGGCTTTATTTGGGTTGAAAAGTTGTAGTTTGGGCAATAGATAATTCCTTCTTAGGCCACCCGCTTTTGCCGGATAAAAACCCAAACAAACCGAATTTCAAATAGGAATTTCCAAGGAAGTGGAAAAATAATTACTTTGAACAAAAATTACATATGAAAAAAAACCTTCTGTTAATTTTCCTGCCGGTGATTATAGCCTTAATTGGGCCAGGATGATTAAAAAAGGGCGACAACGATCCGGCAATTTCTTTACAAACAAGGAAATCACGGATTACCGGTGAATGGAAATTGACTTCCGGGGAAATTTCATTTGTAGATTCTGACACGTTAGAATCATTTAGTTTTGATGGTGTTAAAATGAAATACCGGGTAAACAATTACTTAGTTGGTGAATCAAATTTTAAAGAAAAGGTTACCATTAATGGGAAGGGAACCTTTGGCCGTTCCTCCGACTTTTTTAGCAATTCGGGATTTTGGTATTTCGGAAATTCAAATGAAGAACTCGATATAAAAAATAAGGAGACAATAATTCTGGTAATAAAAGAGAGCTCAAATTCTTCATGGAAAGGTCTTAACAACAATCAAACATTTTATATTGATAGACTAACGGGGAAAGAAATGATTTTAAAAATGGAATACACATATTATAATTCATACGGAAATAAGGTGGAGGTGAGTGAACTTTGGAGATATGGAAAGGAGTAATCGTGCCCCGACCCGAGTTTCTGTGGTAAATTATTTAAATAAAAGTCGCCTTTTACTTTGGTGCCTTCCGGTAAAGGTAAATTGAAAACAAACCAAACAAAGCATTGGGAATCCAAACAGCAATAAAGGGATTTAAACCTGCATTGGTGGCATAAACTGTTGTAACTTTCATTGCCAGAATATAAGTAACACAAATTAACAGTCCGAAAGCAATATGCAGCCCAATACCTCCCCTTACTTTTCGGCTGGCAACTGATACTCCGATTAAGGTTAAAACAAATGCCGCAAAAGGATAAGAACTCCTCTGATGTTTTTCAATTTCGTAAAACGGAATAAATTCAGAACCCGCTTTTGTTTCTGTATCGATAAATTTATTTAGCTCCGAATAATTCATCATTTCGGTGTTGGTGAGTCGTTTTTCAAAATCCTTCGGGTTGAGATTAATAATGGTATCTAGTTTTTTTCCCTCGCGAATGGTTTCTTTCATTTCATCAAATATCCTTATGTTATATCCTTCCAAATGCCATAGGTGCGTGCTGGAATCCCACTGGCAACTATTGGCCATTATTTTATGTTTCAATTCAGTTCCTTCCCATTTTTCGAGAGAAAATTTATATCCTTTGTTGCCTGAAACATTGTAGCTTTCAAAATAAATAAATTCCCCCGGATTGGTTTGAATGTGAATGTCGCGTTCGGTATTCATGTACGGATTGCGCACATAAGTATTTTCAAAATCCAACCTCCTTTTATTTGCATCGGGAACAAGCCAATGGTTGGCATAAAGGGAAAGCGATGCCAATATGGAGGAGGCAATGAGGTAAGGTAACATCATACGGTTATAACTAACCCCACTGCTCAGGATGGCAACTATTTCGGTGTTGGAAGCCATTTTTGCAGTAAAAAAAATTACGGTAATGAAAATAAGAAGTGAGCTGAAAAGGTTGCCATAAAAAATAACGAAGTTTAAATAATACTCAAAAACAATGGCTTTAAGCGGAGGAGTTGTTTTAATAAAATCATCAATTCTTTCGGAGATATCAAAAATTATTGCAATTGACATTAATACAACCACAAGGAAAAAGAATGTAGTGAGGAATTTTCCGATGATATATAAATCCAGCTTTTTCATATTATTTCCCTTTTGGGAAAATGATTATAACCGTTCAGCTACTTTTTTAATTGTTGATGTTTTCCATTGGGCAAAAGTTCCGTTCATTATTTGATTTCTTGCCTCATTCATCAGCCATGAATAAAATCCCAGATTGTGAATGGAAGAAATTTGCAACGCCAGAATTTCTTTTGCCGAAAAAAGATGATGAAGATAAGCTTTAGAATAATTCAGGGATGCAAATGTAGCCCCATCCACTTCAATGGGTGAAAAATCGTTTTCCCATTTTTTGTTTTTTATATTAATGATTCCGTTTTTAGTAAAAAGTTGCCCGTTTCTTCCGTTCCTTGTAGGCATCACGCAATCAAACATATCTATCCCCAACGAAATGTTTTCAAGAATATTTGCAGGAGTTCCTACTCCCATAAGGTACCTTGGCTTATCAGGAGGTAATATTTTGCAAACAGTCTCTGTCATGGCATACATTTCATCCTCCGGCTCGCCAACTGAAAGTCCACCGATTGCATTGCCACCCCGCCCGCAGGAGCTAATGGCTTCTGCCGATTCCTCTCTTAAATCTTTAAAAGTGCTTCCCTGAACTATCGGAAATAAGGTTTGATGGTAATCATATTTTCCTTCCGTTTCATCCATACTTTTACAACATCTTTTCAGCCATCGGTGTGTTAACTGCATTGATTTTTTTGCATATTCATAAGTGCAGGGGTGAGGTGTGCATTCATCAAAAGCCATAATGATATCGGCACCGATTGACCGCTGAATGTCTATTACCCTTTCTGGAGAAAAAAAATGATAAGAACCATCAATATGAGATTGAAACTTAACTCCCTCCTCATTTATTTTTCTTTTTTCGGCAAGGGAATAAACCTGGTAGCCTCCGCTATCGGTAAGGATGGGTTTTTCCCAGTTAATAAAACGATGCAGCCCACCGGCTTTTTCTAAAATTTCAATTCCCGGCCGGAGAAAAAGATGGTATGTGTTTCCCAGAATTATTTTTGCTTTTATATCCGAATAAAGTTCATGGCGGTGTACTGCTTTCACGCTTCCTGCCGTTCCTACCGGCATAAAAACAGGGGTGGGAATGGTTCCGTGTCCGGTTATTATTTCTCCGGCACGGGCAGAGGTTCCTGAATCGGTTTTATGAAGGGTAAATTTCATGGCGGTGGCAAAGATATATGGAATCTTTAGTTTAAATTTTTAACAGCTTCTTATTATCCAAATGCCTTTCGGGTTGAGAATATTCCCCTTAAATATTACTTTTGCCTTTTGGTACAGAGGTAAAATTTTTAGAATGAAAAAACCGACTAGCATTTTTTTCGTAACATTTTTACTTATTTTTTCAGATTTATCCTTTTCTCAGGAACCCGGAATCAATGGTGAATGGACTCTAAAGCAGTGTATTGATTATGCCCTAGACCATAACCTTCGCGTAAAACAGGCTGGCCTTAACAGTGAAATTTCGAAACAGAATTTATTGCAATCAAAGGCACAGGCTTTGCCAAACCTGAACGGATATTTAACTCATAATTATAATTTTGGACAAACCATCGACCCTTATACAAACCAATTTGCCACCGACAGGGTGCAATCAAATAATTTTGCACTCAGCAGCAGCGTTACCTTGTTTAACGGTTTCCAGACCCTCAATAATTTCCGGCAAAATCAACTTAGTTATCTGGCCGGCAAAAGTGAAGAAGAGAAAATGAAATTTGATATTTCAATTAACATTGCCTCCGCTTATTTGATTATTTTATATAGTGAAGAGGCGGTGGTAACGGCAAAGAATCAATCGGCAATTACAGGGTTGCAGCTCTCGAGAATGGAAAAAATGGTGAATGCAGGTGCTTTGCCCAAATCAAAAATTTTAGAACTTGAAGCGCAGATGGCGTTGGAAGAATTAAATGTTGTAAATGCCGAAAATCAAAAAGACCTTTCCTACCTTACCCTGAAACAGCTTTTAGATATAGACGCGGCCAAAGAATTAAAAATTGCCCAACCCGAAATATTGATTTCTGCTGAGATGAGCATTAAAAGTACCCCGGGTCAGATTTATGATGCGGCACTTTCCATTTTACCCGAAATAAAAACGGCCGAATTTCATTTACTCGGCTCTGAAAGAACCTTAAAAATTGCTCAGGGAGGAATGAGTCCCCGATTGAGTTTGCAGGGTTCTATTGCCACAGGATTCTCAGGCCTGAGAAAAGATATTATAAGCGTTACACCCACGGGGTATAAAGCATCGGGATATTTTACTGCTACCGGAGTAGAAGTGGTTGAACCCACCTATAATGTTCAATCGAAGGTAAGGCCATTTAACAACCAGATTAATGATAACTTTAATAAGTCTATAGGTTTAAATCTTTCCATACCGATTTTTAATTCACTTCAGGTTAAAACCAATATTTCAAAAGCCAAAATTGCACGTCAGAAGGCGGAATATGATTTAGCCATTACCAAAAATCAGGTGCAAAAAAATGTTCAACAGGCCTATGCAGATGCGCTGGCGGCTTTGAAAAAATACAATGCCACAAAAAAATCACTTGAAGCCCTTACCGAATCATTCAAATATGCCGATAAAAGATTTTCAGTAGGAGATATTAATTCTGTTGAATACAGCGATGCGAAAAATAAACTTGCCAAGGTCCAATCAGATTTGCTTCAGGCCAAATACGATTTTATTTTCAAGCAGAAAATTCTTGATGTTTACCAGGGAAAAGCCCTGGTGTTATAAAAAAAAAATTTCCTGGAGGGTTTTACAGAAGTGTTATTTTGAACAAATGAAGAGGGATTTTTTTTCTGCAGATTTTGCAAATTTTCACTGACTTTTTCTGCCGTTATCTCCGCAGTGTGCAGGAGAATTTTTAGACAGTATTAAATTAATTTTATACTTGGTGATAAAACATTTATGAAAAAAAAACATTACATCCTCTCGGCAATTATTCTGGTAATAATTATTGTTATAGCGGTAATTAAAAGCAAGTCGGGAAAAGATTCCATCCATGTTACCGTTGAAAAGGCCACCACCAAAACAGTGATTGAAACGGTTAGTGCAAACGGGAAGGTACAACCCGAAGTGGAGGTGAAAATTAGTCCGGATGTTTCGGGAGAAATTGTTGAACTTAATGCGGTGGAGGGAATGCAGGTGAAAAAAGGTGACTTGTTAGTAAAAATAAAGCCGGATATTTATATTTCGATGCAGGAGAGGGCGGAGGCTGCTGTAAATACAGCACAGGCAAACCTGTCGAATGCAAAGGCAAGGCTCGCACAGGCTAAGGCACAGTTTATTAATTCGGAATCTTCGTTTAAACGCAGTGATAAACTTTTTAAAGAGGGTGCCATTTCCGAAGCAGATTTTGATGCGGCCAAGGCCTCGCATGAAGTGGCAAGGGCCGAAGTGGAAGCTGCCGAACACAGCGTGGCAGGAGGGGAATTCAACATAAAAAGTGCAGCTGCATCCCTAAAGGAGGCCTCCGACAATCTTTTACGCACCACCATATTTTCACCCATGGATGGAACCATTTCAACTTTAAAGGTGGAAAACGGAGAAAGAGTAGTTGGAACATCTCAGATGGCCGGAACAGAAATGATGCGGATTGCCGAATTAAAAAATATGGAGGTGAATGTTGAAGTCAATGAAAATGATATTGTAAGAGTTTCGATAAATGATACTGCCGAAATTGAAGTGGATGCTTTTTTGGGAAGAAAATTCAAAGGGCTTGTTACCGAAATTGCAAACTCAGCCAATACCCTTGGGGTAAGTGCCGAACAGGTTACCACTTTCAATGTAAAAATCAATATCATTCGAAGTTCTTATGAAGACCTAATCCCCGAAGGAAAACCGCATCTTTCTCCTTTCAGGCCGGGTATGTCGGGTACGGTTGAAATTCAAACTGAAATTGCACAAAATGTACTTACAGTGCCTATTCAGGCGGTAACAACCAGGGAAGATACTGCTGCAATGGAGGAAGAAAAACCTGATGATGAAAATTTGGTTAAACAAAAAAGCGAAAACAAAAAGTCGGATGTTAAAAAAGAGGTGGAGGAATGTGTTTTTGTTTTTAAGGATGGTATGGCTTTTAAGAAAGTGGTTAAAACAGGGATTCAGAATAGCAAGTACATTCAGATTATTTCCGGGCTGGAGGAAAATGAGGAAGTAATTTCTGGGCCTTACTCTGCTGTGGCGAGGGAACTGGAAAATGAAAGCAAGGTGGAAAAGGTGGAGAAAAAAGATTTGTATAAAAAATATAAGGAGAAATATGGGAAGGATTGAGGGTGAATGGAAGGGGGGAAAGGGGAAATGGAAAATGGAAAATGGAAAATGGAAAATGGGAATTGGGAAATGGGAAATGGGAAATGGGAAATGGGAAATGGAAAATGGAAAATGTGAATGGGAAAAAACAATTGGTTTGAGTAGATAATTAGCCTGTTATAAGGAAATAGCAAAAAGGGTTAGTGAAATTAAGAATATGTTTTTGATTTTAATGCAAGAGAGGCTTGAAAAAAAGTTGCTAAAACCATGATTCAGAAAATAAAATTCATTCGGAATATTTTTGAATAATTCCTTGATTTTTAATCTAGATTCCTTCCCTTTGAATTTTTTTTAATTTATTATCCGGAGTTTTTCATAAAATCAAAGCTCAAATACAGATTTTTGTTATGAAATTAAAGCCACTAAAACGATAAAACCATTCAGACATATAAAACAATCTTTTCCTACCCGCACCCTTTAATCCTTAAGGGATCAACGCTTAAGAGTAGGTGGGGTGGTCCCTTCAGGGATAAAGGGTTGGAAGGAAGAAATTAAAATAAATGTCTAAATGGTATAAAACACAAAATCCTGCTAAAAATTTTTGAGGGATTTAGAGATTTTGTTTTTTTTGTGGCAAGATAAAAAATGTTACTTTTTGTTTTTCAGAATGATATTTTTTACTTTTTCCAAAACTCACTTTAATAATAATAATGGCTCTGATTCTTAATATTGAAACCTCGGGAAGGGCCTGTTCAGTGGCCCTTGGAAAGGACGGTAATCTTATTGCCCTGAAAGAATCGGTAGAAGAAAATTATTCCCATTTTGAAAACCTAACTGCTTATATCCATGATGTTTTTAATCAGGCAAATCTCAAAATTAAAGATATTGATGCAGTATCGGTTAGCAAAGGGCCGGGGTCGTACACAGGTTTAAGGATCGGGGTTTCGGCTGCTAAAGGAATTTGCTTTGCATTGGATAAACCTTTAATCGGGGTTGAGACTCTCAGGGGAATGGCCCGATCACAAATGAAATATTTTCCCGAAAAATCTTTTTTGCTTTGCCCTATGCTTGATGCCCGGAGAATGGAAGTGTATTGTGCGGTTTATAATCCTTCGCTTGTGGAAATTAAAAAAACAACGGCTGAAATAATTGATGAAAATTCATTTGAGGATATCCTTCTGAAAAATGTGATTCTCTTTTTTGGAGATGGGGCTGAGAAATGCAAAAAATTTCTTGGTGAAAATCCAAATGCGAAATTTCTTGATTTTGTTTTTCCTTCAGCCCGGAATTTAATTTCGCTTTCAGAGGAATTGTTTAATTCAAAAAAGTTTGAAGATGTTGCTTATTTCGAACCTTTTTACCTGAAGGATTTTGTTGGAACAAAAAGCGTTGGAGAATAATTATTTCTTTTTTTGCGGCTGAACAGGAACTACGGGTTTATCCGCCTTTAAAACAATATTTTTTTCAATTTCCGGCTCCCAGGATCCTTTTCCTATTACAATTAACTCCTCACTGTAATCTTTAAATCCGGGTGCCGCTACAGTTAGGGTATATTCTCCTGGCGGAACTATTATAATATATTTCCCCGTGGCTGCATTGGGGGTATACTCCCCATGGGTAATTCCAGTGCTTTTCACTGCAACAAAAATTGATGCATTGGTAATTGGCTCTTTTGAAAAAGCGGGCGGGGCCGTTTTTGGTGGTTTATAATTTGGAATCGGAGTCTGGGCAACTACGATATCTTTTAAAATATAAGAATCATCTTTTGGAACCTTTTCAAGAGGGAATTTTTTTATTACTCCATCTTTTTCGAGCGAAATCGAAATTGAAAATTTAAACCCCGGTTTTAATGCTTCAGTTTTTTTCTCTTTAAAAACCCAGCTGCTGTCTTTTGGAAGATAAGATTCGGGAAATCTTTTGGTAACCCCATCCTTTTCATACAAAAGAAAAGTATGAATTTCGGAATAATCTATGGGTACCATTTTGAGTACCTTTCCCTTGAAAACTGTTGCATTTGCCTCGGCATCATTAAAAGTAACGCTGAAAATATCAAGGTCCCCTATGGTTCCTTTCCTGAAAGATGAGATGTAAGCCACTGTTTCCTTTCCGTTAAAGCAAATCTCCATATCGTCATCGGGTGTATTAATCGGGTACCCAATGTTTACCGGAACTCCCCACAGGGTATCGTTTTCATTCCATTCGCTTTTAAATAAATCAAAACCGCCCATGCTGTTATGGCCTTCGGAGGAAAAGTAAATGGTTTTTCCGTCCTTTTTCAGCATCGGGAAATATTCATTGTATTGGGTATTTACATTTTTACCCAGATTAAAAGCAGGGCTCCACTCCCCGGTTGGAAGCTTTTTTGAAACGTAAAGGTCGGTGCCCCCGAAACCTCCGGGCCTATCGCTTGCAAAAAATATTGTGTTGGTGTCTTCGGTAGAAAAAACGGTCATATCAATAAATTCAGTATTCACGGGAGTGGGCATGGCGGTGAGAACCTGGAATTGTTTCCCTTTTTTTTCGGTATAAAAAATATCGCCCGAAATTTCCCAGCTGTCGAGGTTGATATAAATTTTTTCTCCATTGCTGGTGAGCCCGATTACCTCCTCATCATTGGGGGTGTTAAGTGTTGGCCCCAGAGATTTTGCCTTTTGCCATTTACCATCCTTTTCATTGCAAACAAAAATATCTGAAGTAACAAATCCGTCTTCGGTAGCATACCCCTGATTCCCTTTTGGCCTTCGGGTTGAAAAATAAAGAACTGTTTCGTTGTTATCTACAAAAGGGTAATAATCGGGTTCTGGTGAATTTACCTCGGGGCCCAGGTTGGTAATGGTTACGTTGATCGGATTTTTAACAAGGATTTTGGCATTATTGCACATTTCAATATTTCTTTTTGCACGTATTTCGAGTTCTTTGTTTTTCGATATATCAATTCCTTTTTGGTAGTCTTTTATGGCATCGTCAAATTTATAACTCAGGTGCTCGGCACGGGCAAGTTGAAAATAAGCATCCTTTTCCTGTACTCCTGCATCAACGGCCTTTTGCAGATAGTCTGCAGCAATTAAATAATCAATACTTGCGTTTAAATAACACATTCCGGCCCGGTAGAGGTAGGTAGGGTTTTTGGGTTCTTTTTTAAGAAAGGCCAGATATTCTGCCAGGGCGGCCCGGAAGTTTCCGGAAGTATAACTGTCTTTTGCTTCCCCTGCATCACCTGTGGCGGGAGGAAGTTTCAACCCCGACATTTTTTTTTTGGCTGAAGAGGGTTTTGGCCCCTGTTGCTGGGGTGCGGGAGGTTTTGCATCCTGTGCAAAAGCAGAAACTGAAGCCGAAAAAAGAAAAATGTACAGAAAGTATTTATAGCGGGAATAGAACATCTGAGATTTTTACGAAAATTAAATTCTGGTAAAAATAAAAAAATTCAGGGCAATTTTCCGGGTTATTCTTTTTTAAATCCTTCCACCAGCTTGTCCAGTTCATAATGAAGCTGAACTCCCCTTAAACCCCGGGCAATGATTATTCCGTTTTCGTCAATGAGAAAGTTGGTAGGAATGGAACTTACTCCATAAATGCGGGCAGGTTCAGATCTCCATCCCCTCAAATCGCTGATGTGCCAGTCCCAATATAAGTTATCATTTTTAATGGCTTTTATCCATGCATCTTTTTGCTGGTCGAGTGAAACGCCAAAAATTTCGAACCCTTTTGCCGTTTTAAATTTTGCTTTTGAATATTTTTGATAAGCCGCCACCACATTGGGGTTTTCCATACGGCAGGGTCCGCACCAGGAGGCCCAAAAGTCAATTAAAACAATTTTTCCTGAGAGTGAAGAAAGAGATAATTCTTTTCCGTTGGGGTTGGTGAAAACCAAATCGGGGGCTTTATTTCCAATGTCAATTCCTACAACCGGAACTGGTTTTTTCAATGGGTCGGTTTGTGCCGAAACATTATAACAAAGCAGAACGGAAAAAAGAAAAACGATTCCTGATATTTGTTTCATAGATGGTTTATTTTTTTCTTAATTGGCAATTATAATTATTGTTTTTGATTTTCAGGGTGTTTTTAATTACTCAATCTTTTTATGGAAGCCCCGATATTATTGAGCCTCACATCAATATTCTGATAGCCCCGGTCTATTTGCTCAATATTATGAATGGTGCTTTTCCCCTCTGCCGACAGGGCCGCAATTAAAAGAGCCACTCCTGCCCTGATATCGGGAGATGTCATTTTAATGCCTCTTAATTTATGCTCTCTGTTTAATCCGATAACGGTGGCTCTGTGCGGATCGCAGAGAATAATCTGAGCACCCATGTCAATCAGTTTATCCACAAAAAATAATCTGCTTTCAAACATTTTTTGATGAATTAATACGCTGCCCTTGGCCTGGGTTGCCACCACCAGGGCCACGCTAATTAAATCGGGTGTAAAACCGGGCCAAATTTGGTCGGCAATTGTAAGTATAGACCCATCAATGTAATTTTCAATTTCATAATTTTTTTGCTCAGGAATAACAATATCATCTCCTTTTCTTTCAAGCATTATACCAAGTTTTCTAAAGGTGTCGGGGATGATACCAAGATGATCGTAACCAACATTTTTAATTGTTATTTCCGATTGTGTCATTGCTGCGAGGCCAATAAAACTGCCCACTTCAATCATATCGGGTAAAATTTCGTGCGTTGTTCCACCCAGGGCATCCACTCCATCAATTACAAGTAAATTAGAACCAATCCCCGAAATCTTTGCACCCATTTTTACCAGCATTTTACATAATTGCTGCAAATATGGCTCGCAGGCAGCATTAAAAATAGTAGTTGTTCCTTTAGCCAATACAGCGGCTAAAACAATATTGGCAGTCCCCGTTACCGAAGCCTCGTCAAGCAGCATATAACATCCTTTAAGTTTGGCGGCTTCTGCTTTATAAAAATAATTTTTTTCATCATAAATAAATTTCGCCCCAAGTTTTTCAAATCCTATAAAATGTGTGTCCACCCTTCTCCGGCCAATTTTATCACCGCCCGGTTTTGGGATGTATCCTTTTCCGAAACGTGCAAGTAGAGGCCCCACAATCATTAGCGACCCCCGGAGTGATCCTGCTTTTTTTCTGAATTCATCCGTTTCAAGATAATCAAGGTTAACATTATCTGCCTGAAAACAAAAAGTTCCGGCAGAAATTTTTTCAACTTTTACTCCCAGTGATTCCAGCAAATCAATTTGCTTATTCACATCCACAATGTCGGGTAAATTTTTAATTATTACCTTTTGAGAGGTTAGCAGCGGAGCACACAAAACCTGCAGGGCTTCATTTTTAGCTCCCTGGGGAATGAGTTCCCCTTTTAATTTTTTACCCCCGGTAATTTCGAATGTTGCCATAAATTTTTCTATTCTGAATAATAAAATAATGAATCCGTTAGTTTATTCCACTTCCAAATCCAGTTGCTGTTTAAACTTTAATAACATTGGATTTTTTTCTGATAACTGCAAAAATTTTTCACGGTTGGTGTAAGCCACTTTTTCCCCGATTTCTTTATTTACAATAAGAACTATTTCAAGGTGGTGATTATTTAATTCACGGAATAAATATTCAAGCAGGTCGGCCCTGGAAGCAATGAAAGCGGTTTCCATTACCGTGTTTTCAATGGTAAATTCGATGATATTCTTTTCGCACAGTTTCGGATTCCGTTTTGTAAGAATGCTGAATAAACTTTCTTTTCCCTGCTTTTTGCAAACATTTGCAAAACTATTCCATACCTCAACAAGCCTGTCTTCTGTAAAAGAATCGCCCGGTTTATTATCAACACCTGAATTATTATTTTTTTCCTTCCCGTTTGAATTTCCTGAATTTAAATTCAAAACATCATGAATGGAAATTGATTTTGTTTTTAACCTTGTTTTAGTTTGATAATTTTCAGAATTTTCACCGGCAAGCTGAACTTTTAATTCTTCAGGAGGAATTCTTTCTGAATGAATTTTGGGTTCATGGTAAATTTTTTTTGGCGAAGAAATCTGAGGTTCTGTTATTGTTCGGCCTTCGGGAGGAAGAATTTTCAGTTCAGACTTTTTTTTTTCACCGTTGATTTCGGTGGCTTCAAGGGAACAAAGCTGCATTAAGGTAAGTTCTACCAATAGGCGTTGATTCTTGCTCGTTTTATACTGAACATCGCATTTATTTGCTAGTTCAAGTCCTTTAAGGAGTAAGGCCTCCGTACAACCCTCGGCCTGTTCTTTATATTTTGTTTTCACATTTTCACTTACCTCCAGGAGCTGGATGGTTTCTGAATTTTTACAAACCAGCAGGTTTCTGAAATGCTCGGCAAGACCCATTATAAAATTATGTCCGTCAAATCCTTTATTAAGAATCTCATTGAAAATAAGCAGTGATTTGGGAATTCGGTGCTGGCGAATATCCTCGGTAATGGAAAAGTAGTAATCGTAATCGAGCACATTAAGATTGGTAATTACCGATTGATAAGTAAGGGTTTTTCCGGTAAAACTTACCAGTTGGTCAAAAATGGAAAGGGCATCTCTGAGGGCTCCGTCTGCCTTTTGTGAAATGATATGAAGGGCATCGGGTTCGGCTTCAATTCCCTCGTTTTTCGCAATATATTCAAGATGTGTGGCAATATCCTTAACCTGAATTCTGCTGAAATCAAATATCTGGCATCGTGAAAGTATGGTAGGAATGATTTTATGTTTTTCGGTGGTGGCAAGAATAAAAACCGCATGTTTGGGCGGTTCTTCAAGGGTTTTGAGAAATGCGTTGAAGGCGGCCTGCGACAGCATATGAACCTCGTCAATTATGTAAACTTTATATTTACCGAGCTGAGGAGCAAAACTCACCTGTGAAATTAAACTTCGAATGTCGTCCACCGAATTATTTGATGCCGCATCCAGCTCAAAAATATTCAGTGAATGGCCGGTGTTAAATGAAAGGCAGGAATCACAGCCATCACAGGCTTCAATGTTTTCGGTTAAATTTTGGCAATTAATGGTTTTTGCAAGGATTCGGGCACAGGTGGTTTTGCCAACTCCCCTCGGACCGCAAAAAAGAAAGGCCTGAGCCAGGTGGTTGCTGCGCATGGCATTTTTAAGAGTTGCAGTAATAGCTGATTGCCCCACCACAGAATCAAAAATTGCCGGCCTGTACTTTCGGGCAGATACTACAAAGTTTTCCATTGATTATGCTTCTTCAAGTTCTTTTTTTATTTTTTTTCTCCCGTTTTTAACTAATTGAAACATTTGTTTAAGATTGGAATTCATCTTTAATAAATGAATAATCCTCCCTTCCCTCTTTACAATCTCCATCTTTTTGCATAGTTCATCCGTAAAAGCCCTGGAAATAAAATAAACTTCAGAAAAATCAATAAAAATATCGGAGTTCATCTTTAAAGATTTGTCAATAATGTTTGAAACATCTTCCCGAAAGCTAACTACTTTTTTATTTATTCGAATTGTTTTGGACTTCATTTTATTATTTCATAAATATTTATGGGTTTTGAATTAATTGAAACACTTATCAAAACGCCCTTCTGAGGTTTTTAATTTTCGAAAAATTCTAATTTTCCATTTGAAATTTTTACTGTTGAATTCCCTGAAATAATTTCCATTATTCCCTTTTGATGCTCCACCAATTGACGAATTGAATATAATCCAAAAGCCCTTTCATTTGATTTTTTTGTTGACAAACCACTTAACGCAAAGGTAATGGCAGTTTTATCATCCTTTGCATAATTATTATTTTGGAGAAATGATTTTCTTATTCCTATACCATTGTCGGAAATTACGAAAGTTACTTTTTGATTTTCAATTTTTAAACGGATTTCTGCCGATTCAGCTTTTGAATGTTCGGCAATATTTGCCGATATTTCGGAAAGCAGATAAATTAAGGCATCCGGAAACCCTTTAGGAAACGGCTGTTTTAAAATGACCTCCTGGATTTTTTGAAATTCTTTCTCAAGTTCAAGAAATAAAATATTTTTTTTATGGATATTCATTTTTATTCCCATTCACTTCCCGCTTTTGACTGACGCAAATATACAATTGTAAAAGAAAACAGAAATTGGAAATTATCAACAATGAAAATCAAAAGTTATTTCCTTAATGACGGATCTAAAGCAAATGCTTTTTCATAAAAAATTTTGCCTTTTTCTTTCTCCCCTAAATTGTCATAGGTAATTCCCATGTTAAGGTATAGGTTTGGATTGGAAGGATAAAGGGTAATTCCTTTTTCGAAAGATTTTAAGGCATTCTGCAAATCTCCTTTCATGGCATAAGAAATTCCAAGATTAACATATCCATCGGTGCCGTTGTATCCGTATTTTAATCCTTTTTCAATAAACTCAATGGCTTTATCAAAATTGTTAAAACCCTTCCCGTACGACATGCCCAGATAGTATTGACTATTTATGTGTTTTGGTTCAATTTCAAGAACTTTTTCAAATGCTTTTACTGCTTTTGCGTGGTCGTCATTGGCCTGGTATGCCAGGCCGAGATTATAGAAGGCATGGTAAAATCTTGGGTTGATAAGACAAGCCTTTTCCATTGCATCAATGGCCTGATGCAATTCGTTTTTATTTTTTGATTTATAATAAGTATTCAGCAGTTCGATTCCATAAAAAAGCTGGGCTCTTGCACTTCCGGGTATTATCTTAAGGTCGGTTTTATAAAGTGTAAAATTATCTTTCCAGGCCTTGTTGCGCTGAATCGTGGCAAACGAGCCAAGGGGGATTATCAGCATCAAAGGAATAAGGAATTTAAATTTATACCTGAATTTTTCAAGCAGGTTAATTTTTAAAATATGTGAAAGAAATGCCCCCCCTGCAAGGCAAAATCCAATGGAAGGGAGGTAAGAAAAACGTTCTCCCATGGGTGCTCCTATGTTGAAGAAAAAATTTGAAACGATTGAAAAAGTTATCAGGAAAAAAAGGATTCCGAAAGCCGAAATTGTACGAATCAAAAAAGGGTTTGCGCCCGTCTTTATTTTATATTTTGCAAACCTGAAAATTTCCAGAAATGAAAAAATTATCATGGCCAGGTAAACCAAAAGAGAAAGGATCACTTTAACATCCAATAAATTTCTCAAAGGGATGGCATTGTAGGAATAATCATATGAAAGGGGATAGGGAAAAAAAAGAAGTCCAAGATATTTTCCGCAAACAAAAATTATGGTTGCATATTTTTCCCAAAAGGAAGCAAAAAGGTATGGACTATCCATAATGTTTGTTGCCGACCGTTCGCCAAAAGTTCCGGCAAATTTTGTTCTTAAGGCAATATAAATAATTGCAATGGCCAGAAAGGGGAGGGTATAAAATATAATCTGTTTAATTTTTTTTTGCCTGAAAAAAAATAATAAAACCGGAATTATGGCCAGGGCGGTTATAGTGTTTTCCTTCGACAAAAGGGAGAGTAAATAAACAATTGCACCAGTGAAAATATATTTTGGCTTTTCGAGAAGGACAAAACAGAGGGTGGAAAGTAAAAAAAACAGGGCAAGGATTTCGTCCCGGCTTTTAATATTTGCCACCACCTCGGTGTGCAGGGGGTGTACTACAAATAAAGTTGCTGAAAGAAGCGGTATCCATGCATTTTGACCACGGAGTAATAACGATAAAAATAAATAAAACAATACTCCTGTAAGTGAATATAAAATTACATTTATCAGGTGGCCGTAAAAGGGTTTCAGTCCAAAAAAATGATATTCAATTGCAAACATGGTAATGGCCAGTGGCCGGTATCTGCCGCCTTCCAGGTCAAATGCTCTCCCGTGCGCACCAACAAATGCATCATGGGACCATATTTCTTTTATTCCGTGAATTCCTTTAAGGGTAAAATTATTACCGGTAATAAACAGGCTGTCGTCAAGCACGTATCCGTTGTTAAGAGAATTTGCATAAATTAAAAATCCCAGGAGGAGCAAAAAAACCGAATGAATGAATTTTTGATTTCCGGTAGTTAAAGAAGCGGAAGTTTTTGTTTCGGTTGGGAAAGGAATATTTTTATTTTTTTGTTTCATCGGTTAAGCGGATATTGCAACTGATGGGGTAATGGTCTGAAAGCTCCTCGGGAATTGTTTCAAAACCGGAGGAGCCAAGAGATTTGCTGTGCAGAATGTAATCTATTCTGAAAGGTGAAAATTTTCCAATGTAAGTAGTTCCGAATCCATTTCCGCTTTCCATAAATGCATCTTTCAGTTTATTTGAAATGGTGGCATAGGCATAAGACATTGGGGTATCATTAAAATCTCCGCAAAAAATTACCGGATATGGGGAATTGGAAATATGCAGGGCAATTGCATCGGCCTGCCTGGTTCTTTTTTCAAGGGCTATTTTTATTCTGAAATATATTTGTTTGATGCCTTTCATTTGTTCTCCGGTTTCCACCTGGGCAATTTCATCCAAAAACTTATAATCAGATTTTGCAAAATGAAGCGAGGCGAGATGTGCATTGTAAACTCTAATGGTATCGTTGTTAATTTTAATATCTGAAAAAATGCAGATATTGTTACCCATGCTTGCAAATTCAACTTTACCTCGTTTGATGATTGGAAACCTTGAAAAGGTTGCAATGCCGAAATGGTGTGTGTCGAGTACGGTTTTGGTGTATTCGGCATGAAAAAATTTTGCTTTCTGAAACTGGAGCAGGGTGTCGAGGGTGTTAAAATAGTTTTTTTGCTCTGAATAAAAAAATTCCTGGAAACAAAGGATGTCGGCTGATTCCTCTTTAACCAGAGAAAAAATTTTGTTTCTGGTTTGGGTGTTCCCGGTCCAGTTATAAAGATCGAAAACCCGCACATTGAATGACATTATTTTTATTTCATCCCCTGATAAATTTTCTTTTTGATTTAAATGAATCTGGGTAAATTTCCCTACTTGATTCCAGCCCAGAAGAACCGGAATAAGGGAGATAAAAATTTGTTTTTTCCAGGTAAATAACCAGATAAAAACAAATAAAAAATTCAAACCAAGAATAAAAGGGTATGCGAGGCCGAAAAATTCAATAAGCGAAAAAACGGTGGGGCTTGTAAGGGGTGCCAGGTAAGAAAGAAGCAGTGAGAGGGCAACAAAAATATTTAATATTAAAAGCAATTTTTTTATCACAAAAATATTGTTTCTGAGCTTAAAATTTATTATTGCTTGTTTTAAACAAAAAATCTTTTTCTTCCCTCGATAAACTTTCGTAACCGGATTTTGAAATTTTATCCAGAATCAGGTCCAGTTTTTTCTGCCGGCTTATTTTTTCTTCACTGTACCTCTGGTCGGGGTTCCCTTTGTGAACGATTTTTATTTTCGGATTTTTTTTAAATACTCCTGAAATAAAATCAATAGTTCTTTCAAAAAATTCAGAAAGGTCCTGCCCTTTTTTAAAGCGTACAATGTAAAAATATCCCCACAAGGCGCCACCCAGATGGGCAATGTGTCCTCCGGCATTGCTTGATTTAATACTAATAATGTCAATCAGAACATAAACGATTGCAATGTATTTTAGCCTTACCGGGCCGAGCAAAACTAAATTCACCGAGTACTCAGGAACATAAGTTGCAATGGCAATGATCACCGCCATTACTGATGCGGAGGCCCCCAGGCACAAAGCACAATCTATGGAACCTTGAAAAATGGGAAAAATATTATATGAAAAAATAAAAAGGGCAGCCCCTGCAAACCCACCGATAAGATAGGTGGTGAGTAATTTTTTTTCACTTAGGTAAAGGAGAAAAATTTTCCCCGAAAAATAAAAAACCAACATGTTTAGGAGGATATGCATCAGGCCTTCATGCACAAACATATAGGTGATAATTGTCCAGGGTTTCAGGGCAAGTTGAAATAGATTGGCGGGTACAGAAATCCAATAGGATAAAAATGAAACCGGGTTTCCGCAAAGGGAATTAAATTCGGGAATCCTGAAAAGAAAAAAAATCAGGTCAACAATATTGATGAGTAGAAAAACACCGATGTTTATTATTATCAGTTTTGTGAGTACCGTGCCCTGCCTGAATTCTCTTTTTATTTCTTCCAATATCGGGTTGTTCATTGTAAAAAATTTTTAGCCGGCAAATATAATGATACAAAAATTTGGCTTGCACCCTTTTCCCGGTCCTGGCACATTAAACCGGGAAAAGGATTCAGTTGATGGTAAAAACGCGCCCCTCACGCCAGGTATCCACTGCTTTGTAATAGTTGGTTTTAAAAATGGGGGATCTTTCGAGAATAAAATCATTATCGGAAAAAGGATTGATGGCAAGGGAAAAGTTAAAGCAGATAGACATGAAATTATTTTCTTCACCGTAAAGCCAGCTTTCTGATTCACTCGATTTGTAAACTACATTGGGTGGCCCAAATACAATATAAATCATTCCACGGTCGGTTTTCCATCCCTCCATAAATGAAGTAAAAAACCGGTTTGCATCCTGAACCCTTGTATAAAATTGCCTTATTAATTCTTTTGCCCTTTCGGGGCTCGATCCAATGCCAAGCCAGAATTTATCGATTGCTTCTTTTTTGTTTTCGGCACCATCAATAACCGAAAATTCTTTTTTGGAAGTGATGTATCTTAGTGGGGCAATTAGGTCCTGAGCCGAACTTAAATCGGGAAAAGTTTCGTTGAAATAAAAAAGGGAAAGTACTTTTTTAGAGGAAGAATCTGCAACAATATGATAAAACCCTTTTTTTGCCAATTCAAAAGCAAATGAGCTGTCGGTACTTAATATCAAGGGGAAAATGCTATCGGGCTGAAAATCCATAGGAGCAGGTTCGAAGGCAGAAAATGGGGGAGGGGCGATTGGAAACTCCCTATTATAATAGCGGCACAAAAAATTTTTCCCCGCTGAATTATTATATTTTACAATTACTTTTTCATTTAAGCCCAGATGCTTTTTAAAAAGCGGAAGTCCTGTTTGGGCCGATTTTACAAAGAAGTTCTGGCTAACATTCGGGGATGATTTATCTACATTCAAAAATTTTGTGGTAACCTGATTTCGGTAAACATCAGTTGAATTTATTTCGAGAAGGTATTTTTTAAGTTTAACGGGTTTTAAAAGAAAATCCCCAATTAAATCAGTCCTTTCAGCCTGGGATGAGCAATCTTTTTCCCGGCAAAAATCGGTGAGGCAGATGGTGGAGCTATCCACAATTTCTCTGGATTCAAATGATTCATAAATGCGGTATTGGATCATTACCTTTGCAACAAAATTTTCCTCATTTTCCTTCTTGCTGTATAAAAGTTCCTTTGTTTTAATTCCGAAATATACTCTTGAAGAAGAATCCGTTTCATTGTGAACCACAAATTCAGGGTTAAGGAACGGCACATTCCTCCTGTAAATTTTATATAAATTGGGCTGTTTGATTTTACTTACCGTGCAGGAAATAATCAAAAAGAAAAATAAAATTACCCAAAAGGGCTTTACCCTTCTGAATCGTATTATTTTTTCAAAATTTACAGGGTTCATCTGGAATCAAAAAAATTACGGGTTGTCACCGGCAAGCAAGTCGTTGGCTTCGGCCCTTTCAATAAGTAATGGCGGAAGTGATTTGGTGGTGTCGGCTCCTAGTTTTTTTAAGTTTTCAATTCTTCCAACAATTGTGTCACCTTTTTTTCTCGATTCGGTAAGTTTGTTCATTGCATCAACATAGGTTAATTTGGCCTTGTCAATGGAAGATCCAACGGTAATCAGATCCTGGATAAAACCATAAAACTTATCATATAATTCACCGCTTTGCCTTGCAATTTCACGGGCATTTTTATTGTAATTTTCAATTTTCCACATGCTCGAAATTAACCTCAGGGCGGGCAAAAGATTGGTTGGCCCCAGGAGAATAATGTTTTTTTCGTAAGCGTAATTCCACAATTCGAAATCGGAATTTATGGCAAGGAGGTAAGCCGGCTCAATGGGTACAAACATTAAAACAAAATCAAGGGTTTTAATCTGATACAAGGCCTGATAATTTTTTTCACTTAGTTCTTTTATGTGTTTTCTAATGGAACTAACATGCTCTTTCAGCCAAAGACTTTTTTGTGCATCGTCATCTGTGTTCCAGAGTTTTTCGTAGGCCACCAGCGAAACTTTCGAATCAATAATGATGTTTTTATTATCCGGTAGGTAAATTACTATGTCGGGCTGAAGTCGTTTCCCTGTTTCATTGGTAATGCTCACCTGTGATCTGAAATGAATATCTCTTACCAGCCCAGATTTTTCAAGAATATTTTCTAAAATCATTTCACCCCAGTTTCCCTGGGTTTTTGTTTCGCCTTTTAATGCTTTGGTAAGGTTGATGGCATCCTTGCTCATCTGTTCATTCAGCTCTTTAAGAATTTTTATTTGGCCCACCAGTGATGAAGTATTTTTTACGCTTTCGGTATGCACATCCTCCACTTTGCGTTGAAATTCACCAAGCCGGTCGCGCAAAGGTTTTAAGGTGTCTTCAAGGTTGACTTTGTTTTGTTCGGTAAATTTTTTGGTTTTTTCTTCAAAAATTTTTTGTGCAATATTTTCAAATTCAGTTTGAAATCTTTTTTGAAGGGTTTCCACTTCCTGCTTTTGATTTTTAAAGTTTTCCAACATATTGTTCAGGTCTGATTTTGCTTCTGCCAGCCGTATGCCCGAAATATTTGCCTTTTCCCGCTCCTCTTTAAGTTCCTCTTTTAAATTATTATTTTCATTCCCAACAGAATTTAAACGTTCCTGAAGTATGGCCAAATCCTGTCCTTTTTTTAACAAAGAATTTTTTGCAATAAAATAACCAATGACAGCCCCCGCAGTAAGCCCGGCAAGCAAAAGGATAACTTCCATATTAAAGGTTTTTTGTAAAAATAAGAAAACTCAAAAGTAATTCACAAATCCGAAATGAATTTTTCCTGTTTTCAAAAGTAATGGGTTCGAAAATTGCTTTCCCAGAGCATAATCGAGGGAAAATATTCCTGCTTTTGTTTCAAAACTTATTCCCGTCCCAAATCCATAGGGGGTATCGTATCGGTCGCCATGAAAGGAAATACTAAGATTTTCATAATAGGCTCCGTCAAAAAAAACATGAAAAAAAGAATTTTGTTCAAGCAAAAACCGGTACTCAAAAGTAAAAATAGAAAAACCGGAAGAGCTAATAGATTCTTCATCAAATCCCCTGAGTGTTTTAAAACCCCCTATACGGAAAAGTTCATTCTGGAAAAGAGTGTTGTTTAATAAATACCCGCTTTTTACTCCGAATTTTAAAGTACTTCTTTTTAGCAATGGAATAAAACCTTCAAAATCAATTCTGGCATTGTATTGAACCGATTTAAGTTTTAACGAATCATAAATCACTGCATTCACCTTTAGATTTTTTTTTATTTGCTTATTGCCGGCACTGCCGGTTAAATCAATAAAAAATCCTTTCCTGGGATTGTTGCGGTAATCCAGTTTTTCGGCTTTAAACCCTACTCCGTATGAATATATGGCTATATCGGCATAGGGGGGCAAAACAGTTATTTTTTCCAGTCCTTTGGTAGATATAAGGTTTGATTTCTGGCTCCCCGCAAAGGCTTTAAAAAAGTTTCCCCCTTTTAACAAATACTGGAGGCCGTATATCTGATTAATATCAATAAAGGTGGTATCCCTTTTGTATAATTTAAAACTGAGATCAGCGCCAAAAGGAGTGTTAAAAAGAAAAGGATAATTAATAATTATTTTTAAATCATTCGTTCCTGTTTGCATTTTTCTCCAGTTAATATCCAACAACTCGCCTTTGCCCAGCGGGTTAATTAATTTCACACGTGCATCCCCAATAATCTGAGTTTTGCCTGTTTTATATCCTTGTGGTAAAATTCCCATTACTCCATTTACCGAACTTGCTTTTTTTTCATCCGCAAATAGAAAGAGTTTGGATTGACTCTCTGAAAAAATAATTACCGGAGGTTTTTTTTGACTTAAAAAAGAAAGTTCCTTCATCCTTACCGGTATTTTTAGTATCAAATCTTCATTATATAAATCACCGGGTTTAAGATTAATATAATTCCGGATAAATTTTTCTGAAATCCTTGCATTCCCGTTTAGAATTACACTGTCAATTAAAAAAAAATTATTTTTCGAAAGGTTTAGTGCGGCCGATACAATGATGCCCTCAAAACCATTTTCTTTTATCATTTCTTTTCTGTCTTCCATTTGAATGCTGTCGAGCTTTACCGAGGCAAAGGGGTAACCATGGTTTTCGCAGAAGATAATAATTCTCTCGAAAAAATTTTTAAGATTTTCCCCGTTTATTTCTTTATTGTTGAAATAAGAAGGACTGAAACCGGTTTCATCCAAAAGATCTTCACCAATATTTCCGGGTCTTATTTTTGCCCATCTGTAATATTTTCCAACCCGGAGGAATGCAGTAAAATTCAGAGAATCCTTTTTAATGCTGTCCACGGATAAAGCGAGGTGCCCCTGCTGATATAATGAGAGGATGACATTGTTTAATTCCTTATTTCTTTCCCCTTCGTTAGAAAATTTTTTCACGCAACCGGCCTGCTTGATTTTCTCCACTTCAAGGGTGTCGGTTTGAACAATAAGTAGGGAAAACAAATTTTGACCATAAACAAATTCATTCAGCAGTAATAATATTATTATTGGAATTTTTCTTTTCAATATCAGGGGATAAAAATGTTTTAACTTTGTAAAATTCATATAATTTTTTTAAACAATGGAAATTAATTACCTGGAAGAATTAAATCCCGAACAGCGTGTGGCCGTTGAGCACATAAACGGACCTGTGGTGGTTCTTGCCGGTGCGGGCTCGGGGAAAACCCGCGTATTAACATACCGCATTGCTCATCTGCTTAAAAATAACATTGATGCTTTTAACATTCTGGCCCTTACATTTACAAATAAAGCCGCCAGAGAAATGAAAGAAAGAATTTCAAAAATTGTAGGTGAAAAGGAAGCTAAAAACCTGTGGATGGGAACCTTTCACTCTGTGTTTGCTCGCATCCTCCGTTTTGAATCTGAAAAAATCGGGTATCCAAGCCACTTTACCATTTATGATACGGATGATTCGAGGAATTTACTGAAAACGATAATAAAAGAACTTTCTCTTGATGATAAAGTGTATAAACCTTCACTGATTCATAACAGGATTTCGGGCGCAAAAAATTCATTAATTAATGCAAATGCTTATTTAAATGATGCGCAAATACAGGCCGATGACAGGCAATCATCTAAACCTTTACTGGGAGAAATTTACCGCAGGTATGAAACGAGATGTTTTAAAGCCGCTGCAATGGATTTTGATGATTTGCTTTTTAAAACCTGCGTTCTTCTTCAGCAGTTTCCGGAAGTTTTATATAAGTACCAGGAGAAATTCAAATATATCCTGGTGGATGAATTTCAGGATACCAATTTTGCCCAATATTCAATATTAAAACAGCTTGCCGCAAGGTTTGAAAACATTTGCGTTGTGGGGGATGATGCGCAGAGCATTTATGCCTTCAGGGGAGCCACCATAAGAAATATCCTCAATTTTAAGCAGGATTATCCCGATATGGTAACTTATAAACTTGAACAGAATTACAGGTCGACAAAAAATATTGTTAACGCTGCCAATAGCATAATTTCAAATAACAGACAGCAACTTCATAAAACGGTTTGGACGGATAACGAGGAGGGACAAAAAATTTTGGTTTTCAGAACCCTTACAGATAATGAGGAAGGTCTTACTGCCGCACAGCAGATTTTTGAGTTTAAAAATAATTTTCAGCTTCACAACAGGCATTTTGCAATACTTTACCGCACCAATGCTCAATCCAGAGCTTTTGAAGAAGCCCTGAGAAAGGTGAATATACCCTACAAAATTTATGGTGGATTTTCTTTTTATCAAAGGAAGGAAATAAAGGATGTGCTTGCCTATTTCAGGTTAACCATAAACAATAACGATGAGGAGGCACTCAAAAGAGTAATAAATTTCCCTGCAAGAGGAATTGGAGATACCACCATTGATAAATTAATTTTATGTGCCAACGACCATGCATCGGGCCTGTGGACGGTTCTCGAAAACCTGGATGAATTTAATTTGGGAATTAACAGCGGTGCGCGAAACAGAATAATTGATTTTGTTACCATGATAAAGAGTTTTGCTTCCATGGCCGCTCAATCAAATGCCTTTGAAATAGGAAACCATATCGCTAAACAATCCGGTATTTTAAAAGATTTGTATGACGATAAATCCCCTGAGGGCCTAAGCAAATACGAAAACATTCAGGAATTGCTGAACGGAATGAAGGAATTCAGCAGTCCGGTCCCTGTACCAACTTCACCCAATGGATCACCAACCGAAAAGGAAGCCTCAGCTCCAAATGAAATACCGGTGGATTCAGAGGGAATTGGGAATGACCTTTCCCTAACTTCTTTTATGCAGGATATTGCTTTGCTCACCGACTCGGATAAAAAGGATGGGGAAGAGGAAAGAGATACCGTTTCACTGATGACAATTCACGCAGCAAAGGGCCTTGAATTTCAGGTGGTATTTATTGTGGGACTTGAAGAAAATCTTTTCCCCTCGCAAATGGCATTAAATACCAGGGCCGACCTCGAAGAAGAAAGAAGGCTGTTTTATGTTGCTCTTACTAGGGCGCAAAAGCATGCTATCCTTTCCTATTCAGTAAGCCGGTACAAATGGGGAAACCGTTTTGATTGCGAACCCAGCCGGTTTATTGAAGAGTTAAATGAAAAATATCTCGACTTTAAACAAGCCGGAAGGCAGGAAAATTCCGGGTTTGGACAAAACAGGCAGGGTTGGAACCGGGCCGGGCAGGGAAATATAAACGATTTCTGGAAAAAAAATGGTAACCAACAATCGAAGCCCAAAAACGGAACTGAATTAAATCCCACTATCCCGAAAGTTCCTTCCATTGAAGGTAAAAAATTAATAAAAGTAAATCCTCAACAGGGAATACCCGGAAATTATTCCACGGCAAGCGAATTAAATATTCAGGTCGGAATGGAGGTAAAACATCAGCGTTTTGGCTTGGGAAAAGTAATTAATATGGAAGGAGGGTATCCGAACCAGAAGGCCACCGTTTTTTTCCATGAAGCCGGACAGAAACAATTGCTGCTGAAGTTTGCAAAATTGGAACTTGTGAAGTGAATGAACCTCGGGAAGTTATAATTTAATTACTATTTCTTTTACCGTTTTTGCCCCATTTTTTATTTGAAGTATGTTTGGTGAGTTCCCGGACAGACTATTTTTTTCAATGCTGATCCGGTTTAATCCTTCGCTAAGAGTTTTTTCAAGATTCATTATTTTTTTTCCCGAAACATCAAAAACTGCCATTGAAATTATTTTTTTATCCGTTGAATAATAATCAACAAAAAGTTTTTCGGTGAATGGATTCGGGTAAATTACAAAGGAGTCGGTGTCGGTAAAAATTTTATTTGTCAGAGATTCATAAGCAGATTTAAAATCAGGAATTCCATAACCCATCAAAGTATCGGGGTTATTGTATTGCGAGGCACTTTTCCGGATGAAATCAGCAATTTCAATATTTGATTTTCCGGGTGCCGATTGCCAGAAACAAGCTGCTGCCCCTGCCATGATGGGTGAGGAGAACGATGTGCCACTTCCCCAGGTTATGCTATCGTTTGAGGTTGCAATAACGGTTCCCTGTCCCTGTGCGCATACATCGGGTTTCACCCTGCCGTCAGCACTCGGCCCCTTGCTGCTGAACGAGGCATAAATTTTTGAGGCATCAACGGCACCAATGGTTAATGCACTGTCAGCGTCAGCCGGAACTCCGATAAAATGCCATGGCCCGTTTCCTGAATTTCCTGCGCTTACCACCACCAGTATTCCTTTGGCCGAAGCAATGTCGGCCCCCGTGGATGCAATAGCGGTATTCCCATCCATTTCAGCATAGGTATGGTTTTGAGTGCTGTCATCAAAGGTAGTATAGCCAAGGGAGGAGTTTATAATATCAGCTCCTGCACTGTCGGCAAATTCTGCAGCTGAAACCCAGTTGAATTCTTCAATAATTGTTTCTGATAAAATGTCCTCAGTAATAAAAAGCATGTAATTTGCTTTTGGGGCCGTGCCCACAATAAGGGATGGAAGTTCAGCGGCCATGGTAGATAAAACATACGTTCCGTGAGTGGCACTTTTAAAAACTGAATCATTTCCATCCACAAAATTTCTGGTTGCAATTATGCGGTTTGTTTGAAAAAGATTATCAAAGGCGGCCATGGTGTCGGCTGAAATAAAGCCGGCATCCAAAACTGCAATTAGCATTCCTTCGCCCCTGAAGCCCAAATTGTGCAGAAAATCTGCATTAATCATATTAACCTGATTAAATGAAGGGCCGTAATCAAAGCCTGCCACATTTAGTTTTTTTGAAGGAATGCTGTTGAAATCATCTATTTGATTTTTCGAACCCCGTTGAATTTCTTCGGGTAAAACTTTTGTGAAATCCCGCGCTAATTTTTCTTCGGAAAATTTCGATTTGGTTTTTTTCCACCGGATAGAGTTTTTTACAAATGAATAGGAATTAATCAAACCAATTAAAGAACTATCTGTTGTTGAAATGGTAATTGAATTTAGCCATTTAGAACGGTTTAAAAGTGAAACATTTCCCGAATTTAAAATGCTGTCCAAGTATTCTGGATTTATTGGAAGGTCATTTTCCTGGAGGAGGATGTTTTGATTATTCCTCCTTAAAATTGCTTTTGGGGATAAAAACTGAGATGGATTGCTTAAAGAAAAAGGACTATTATTTTTATCGGTAAAATCAATTTTATATAAAAATGTCTGCCCGGATAATTTCAGGAAAGCGAATAAAAAAACGAAAGATGAAATAAAAAATGGGGGGTATTTGTTACTTGTCACTTTATTCCAAAATGGGTTGATGGCTTAATTAATTTAAGAATTGAACTGAAACGAAATAATTGTCTGATTTACACAATTATATGTAAGTATTTAATTAAACAAATTAGTCCCTTCCAGAAGAATTAATTTTAAATGTTTGCTCCAGTCCTGATACCGGTTGATGGTTTTCATCCAAACTCAGGTTTATGTACTTTCGGTAAATCATCCCCACATTTTTTGCGTACTTTTCTTCCCCGAAAAATTGGGTTATGGCATTTGGCTCCTGCGATTGGGTTACTGTAAGTGTTGAATCGAAACTATTCCCGTTAATGGCCCCCGGAACGTTTACCTCAGTAAATTCATAATCAATTTCTTCCATTGAATTAAACCCGTTCCCATTCCACCTGGCATTTAATTTTACGGGGAAAACAAGTTTTACATACCAGGTATTTTCTTCAAATCTTTCGGCTCTTGTTTTAGTAGTATCGGCTGCCCACACATCAGTTATGGTCCATGGGTCGTTTGATTTAATTCTCTTATACCTTTCAATCCTGAAAACTTCTTTGCCGCTGTTATCAATGAATTTGGATTCCACTTTTTCTTTTAATTGATACTGAAAAAGAATTACAGTATCTTTAAAATCATCGTGCACTATCGAATCAACATCATAAATAATCCAGGAACCAATGGCCAGAGGAAAGTAGGAATAACCCAAATCGGGAGGGGGTGGAGCGGGTTTATCTTTGTTGCATGACAAAAGGAAACCAAAAGAAAAAATTATGATGACAATTATCCCGTTGGTACAAGTTCTGAATCCCGGAGTAAAAGATAAAAATTTATTTATTCTGATTTTCAACTTAATTTGAATTTGTATTAAATTTTGTGAATTTAATAAAATGTATGCTCAAGTCCAATTCCAACTACCCAATTTATTCCCTGGTTAGTTGTGTGGATATTATTTTCAATCATATAATAATATTCGAGTGCGTTAATTCCGCTAAGGTTGTAAAATGTGCCTAAAAAGTAACGGAGGCGGTCAACCTGTGACCCGAATTTCTGGTTTCGGTTGGCATCAAAATATATTTCGGTGGCAGCATAAGGTGTAAATTTCCCCAACTCTTTTTCTTTCAGTTTTGCGGTGGCTTTTGTTCTGAAGTAATAACTTGGGATTATCCCGTTTTCAGAGGTGAAATAATTGTTATATTCAATTTGAAACATTTCGCGTAGGTAAAAGGTAAAAGGTTTTATTTTCTTTTTTGCTGACAGGGCAAAATAATACTGATGCCTGTAATCCATCCTGTTATTATATTGCTTTTTTAAAACAAAAACATAATCAGCAGAAAAACGGATCGGTTTAAAAAAGTTATAAGTTAAACCTCCGTCTAAATAAGCATATCTGAATCGCGAAAAATTATCAGAAATTCTCCCCTGTTGGTTAATATGGGCAAATAATCTTGGTGTGAGGTTTCTTTCAAAATATAGGTTCTCCCAAAATTGAGCATCATTATTTTGTGGGAAGCAACCCCGGATGATACAAAATGCAAAAAACCCGATCAAAAATCCAACTTTATTTTTCATGGGGATGGATCTATAAATCGGAGGCCCTAGCCACGAGTTCGGCCAAATCCAAAACCTTTACTTTTTCTTCTTTATTGAAATGTTTTACCCCATCAGTGATCATTGTCATGCAAAAGGGGCAGGCGGTGGCAATAACATCTGGTTTGAGTGAAAGGGCCTCCTCAGATCGTTCAACATAAACCTCCTTATTTCCTTTTTCGGCTTCCTTAAACATTTGTGCTCCTCCTGCACCGCAGCAGAGTCCACGGCTTTTGTTTCGGGTCATTTCCGAAATATTTCCATCCAGCATTTCCAGAATCTTCCTCGGGGCCTCGTAAATATTATTTCCCCGGCCCAAATAACAAGAATCGTGATAGGTGATGGTTTTGCCTTTAAATTCACCACCTTCAAATTTAATTTTCCCCGAATCTATTAATTGCTGCAAAAACTCTGAGTGATGCAACACCTCATATTTTCCTCCGAGTTCGGGGTATTCGTTTTTAAATGTGTTAAAGCAATGCGGGCAGGCAGTAACGATTTTTTTTATTCCGTACCCGTTTAGAACATTAATATTATTCAGGGCCTGCATTTGGAAAAGAAATTCATTTCCCGCTCTTCTGGCGGGGTCCCCTGTGCATGATTCTTCAGTACCCAGTACAGCGAACTTTATTTGGCAATGATGAAGAATTTTTGCGAAGTCGCGTGTAACCATTTGATAGCGGTCGTCAAAAGCACCGGCACATCCAACCCAAAAAAGAACATCGGGTGTTTCTCCCTTAGCTGTCATTTCAGCAACGGTAGGAACATTAATTGTTGGCATAGAGATTTATTTTAATATTATAAATTTCCATAAAGGGGACAAAATCGGAATGTACAGACGCCCAATTCGGGCATCTCAATTATTTAAAAAAAATCCAATTAAATGCGACAAAATATTCCGATTCATTTTACTAATTTCCAATCAAATTTTCAGCCCATTTCATCCGGT
>JAHEZO010000262.1 GCA_023250995.1 Flavobacteriales bacterium
AATGCTCAAATGGCTATTATCAATAAGTACATCATCCTCGGCTTTTCGCAAGGGGTCTTCCTTCCGGTTTGAATCAATAAAATCCCTCGATCCTAAATTTTTTTTTACCTCTTCAAATGATACATCAAGGCCTTTTGCCCGCAGCTCCTCATACCTTCTTTTTGCCCTTATTTCAACACTTGCCGTAATAAATAGTTTCAATTCAGCGGTGGGGAAAACCACTGTTCCTATGTCCCTTCCATCCATTACCACCCCTCCGTTTTTTCCAATTTCTTTTTGAATTGAAACAAGTTTTTTTCTAACCTCTTTAATAGTGCTTACTCCGCTAACCTTTTCTGCCACATCTTTTCTTTCACGGATTTCTTTTTCAACATTTTCACCATTTAGAAGGGTTTCGGATTTTTGAATTGAATTATTAAAAGAAAAAGAAACCCGAATCTTATGTAAATTCAAAACCAAATCATTAAGATTTAAATTATTCTTTATAGAAAATAACGTTACAGCCCGGTACATTGCACCTGTATCTATATATACATAACCTAATTCTGAGGCCAGGGCTTTTGCCAGGGTACTTTTCCCGCAGGAGGAATAACCATCTACCGCAATATTAATTTTTTTCATCAGTGAATTTTTTCATCCTTTTCTTCTTTTGTTGAGGCCCTTTTGGTAAAACCGGCCAGATTTGAAGAAATTGAAATTTGATTTGAAGCTCCTCCAAAATGATACGGACTCCAGGCATAATTGCAGTTAATCTTTAAAATTTTTATCCCTACTCCAAAAGAAAATCCGGCCATTCCTCCTCTTTCAGGTAAACGCATTTCAATCCTCCTTCGGTGGTCATATCCCAGCCGAAGGGCAAAACTTTTTAAGGGAAAAAATTCAATTCCGGCAGATGAATGAAGCCCAAGATTAGCTCCTGCCAAAAAAATATTTTTAAAAGACTCATGGTTTTCAATCCATTTGTTTTGAGAAATTTTATTCTGATCGGCAAGTTTCCATTCTTGCAGATTTTTTAAACAAAATTGCAGCCTTACAGGTGCATATTTAATTCTTTTTGAAAATCCAAACTGAACATCCAAAGGCATAGGTTCGCGGATTCCTGCCGAATAAGTTTTTACCTGTGAACCCATGTTTTTTATTACCAGAGCAACAATAAAACTATTGTTTTTACTCAAAAATGTTCCGGCCCAATCGGCAGCAATTCCAAAAGATTTATTTTCAAACATCGAAGAATAAATACTTTTTATTGTTCCCCCGCTAATAAATTGCGGATGCAATTTTTTTGAAAAGCTTAAATTCAGGGAATAATCCTCTGCAGAAAATTCTCCCGATTTTTGATCATAAATATCAGTTTGGGAAAATTTTCCATAGTTAAAATAACTAATCCCGGCAGCCACCGTACCAATTTTTCTAATGGTTTTGGCATATCCGGCTCCTATGAAATTGATATCGGCAATGTAATTAATATAGTTCAGCGAAAAATTGTTATTCATTCCTGCGTTGAGCAAAGAGGGGTTATCCGGCACAAGTGAGATGTCGGTATCGTTTACCGAAATAAGGGAACCGCCTAAAGAAGCACCTCTGGAAGAAGAAGGAATTTTCAAAAAGTTGAAGGCAGAATTACCGCCAGACTGGGAAAAATTTTTGGAGCAAAAGGCAAAAACAAAAAAAAATAAAAAGGAAAAAAAACGAAAGAAAAATTCTTTTCTCATTTTAAAAAATCATTCAAAATAATTCTATGGTGTTGTTTTAATATTAACCTGGGTTTTGCATAAAACAAAAGTGCAAACACAGATTTTTGATATAAAAATAAAGCCACTAAATCGCTAAAACAAAAAATTCCATTAAAATTTTTGAGGAATTTGGAGCTTTTGTGTTTTTGTGGCAAGACCTAAAATGTAACCTTTTGTTTTTCAAATTTACATTTTGTTCCTTATCCAAAATTCAAATTAAATTAAGAAACAGTAACGCAAAGAACCAAATAAAATTGTAATAAATATTATGGCTTTCTGAAATAAAAAAATAATAAGGGGGGAAGTTATTTAAAATCCCCACTATCAATAAGTAATACAATCTCTTCAATTGTTTTGTCCTCCCCATCTCTGGGATTGTACCGGGTTTTTAAATTTTGCCCGAATAATCGTGCAATAGATTGCCAGAAGAAGGCGGAAAATGTTCCCCTTAATTCCTCCAGCAAATGATAGGAGGTGTTACCGGTTTGCCGGTCTATCAGGCGAATTAGGATGCGTCCCTGATTTACCGTCATGTTTTCAATGTCATCTGTAAATTCTTCTTTTAATGATTGTTCAACTTTTTTTAAATATTTTTTTCTCAATTTATCATTTGGAAATTTAGCCAGGGTATCATTATAAAGCCGGAGTTTATCTCCTGCGAGCTTGGCATATGGATAAACCTTCATTACGTCCCTTTTCAAACGGTAATAATTTTTTTCCTCCTTTTTGCTTTTGAAATTTCTAACATCAAGAATTCTGAAAACCGGCAGATTTACAACCGGAACAGTATCGTTTCCTATTATTACAGCCGTAACGGTAGTTCCGGCCCTAAGCCTCTCATTGGGTGAAAGTGGAATATCTTTTTTGATGCTTTTATCAGAGTTTACGGAAAATGATTCATAATGGATCAGTGTGTCCTCTTGAGGGAAAATGACATTAGATATTAGAAAAGAAACTATTATCAGCCAGGAATTTTTCACAAAAAATAAGGTTCAATGATTATGCCAACAAGCAAATTAAAAAAAATTATTTATTTACTTGAATTACCTTTTATTGGGAAACCGGAGCTGTAAATTTCAATTCATTCCCATAGTAAATTACCGGTTTTTTTTCCATTTTGAAGGCGAAGTTTCGATTTTATTTATTGGAAGGACTTTTCGGTTTTCATTCTCATAAACCCAGGATGAAACAAGGGCCGCAATTTCTTCGGCATCCTTATCTTCGCTTGTAAGCGATTGGGGATTAAAAAATTTTTGCACAAAATGAGTGTCGAAATTCCCGGATGTAAAAGCCGGGTGCCGGAGAACAAACTTGCAAAACCCAAGCGTTGTTTCTACCCCCGAAATTTTATAATCATCAATGGCACGAATCATCCTGTTAATGGCTTCATCCCTGTCTTTCCCGTGGGTAATTAATTTTGAAATCATGGGGTCATAGTAAATGGGGATATCCATCCCTTCCTCAAAACCGTCATCCACCCTTACTCCAATTCCTTTGGGCGACCGGTAAGTTTCTAACTTACCTATATCGGGAAGGAAATTATTCAGAGGGTCCTCTGCATAAACCCTCACTTCAACAGCATGGCCTTGAATTTTTAATTCATCCTGTTTAAAAGAAATCTTTTCTCCCATAGCAATTCTAATCTGCTCCTTTACTAAATCCACTCCCGTAATTAATTCAGTTACCGGATGCTCCACCTGCAAACGGGTATTCATTTCAAGGAAAAAAAAGTTTTTATTTTCATCCAGTATGAACTCTACGGTTCCCGCATTAAGATAATTGCACGATTTTGCCACTTCTACTGCCGATTTCCCAATTTGTTCCCTTATTTCCCGGGTTAATACTGAGGAGGGTGCTTCTTCTATTACTTTCTGGTGCCTCCTCTGAACAGAACATTCCCTTTCAAAAAGGTGAACCACATTGCCATAAGAATCAGCCAAAATCTGAACTTCAATGTGGCGGGGTGAGGATACATATTTTTCGATGAATACATCCCCGTTGCCAAAAGAGGATTTTGCCTCACTGATAGCCGATTTCATTTGTTGTTCAAACTCTTTTTCCTCAAAAACAATTCTCATCCCTTTGCCTCCCCCTCCGGCTGAGGCTTTTATCAGCACCGGAAAACCAATTTTTTTTGAGATCCTTTTTCCCTCTGAAATATCAGTAATCGAACCTTCACTTCCGGGAACCAAAGGAATATTAAACTTTTTTGCAGCAGCTTTTGCCGAAAGTTTATCCCCCATTATCTGCATTGATTTTGGCGTTGGACCAATAAAAATTATTCCTGCCTTATTAACTCTACTGCAAAAAACTGAATTTTCAGAGAGAAACCCATACCCGGGATGAATCCCATCGGCTTTTACCATTTTACAAACCTCAATAATTTTGTCGCCATTAAGGTAAGATTGGGAGGAAGGAGCAGTTCCGATAAAAACGGCTTCATCGGCATATTTTACAAAAGGGGCTTTCCGGTCGGCTTCAGAAAAAACCGCCACAGTTTTAATTCCCATTTCCCTGCATGAACGCATAATTCTAAGTGCAATTTCCCCACGGTTGGCAACCAGAATTTTTTTCATGAAAACTATTGTTGAGATTAAATATATTTTTGTGTAAAATTACAAATTTAAAATGAC
>JAHEZO010000263.1 GCA_023250995.1 Flavobacteriales bacterium
TTACGACTTACGACTTACGACTTACGACTTACGACTCCCTTGATTTAGGACTATATCCAAATAAATATCCTTCGAAACGCCAGTGAATTAAATATGGATTAAAAAATAATTTGCAAATAAAAAAAAATTAATCTTTTTTAAAGCTGATAAGTTTTCTTTTAAAATAAACCCGTTTTATCCATGCCGGTAAAATGATGGCACCTATAAACAAATAGGGATAATAACTGATAATTCGCCATATAAATGCAAGGGTTGAATTGAGCCCGTTGGGAATAAATTCCTTCAGGTAAACTGAAAAAGCATATTCGGCAATTCCGCTGCTTCCGGGAGTCGGGCTTATCAGCATAATAATCCACATTACAAGCTGCCGTGCATAAATAAGCAGGGGGTCGCTTTTTACTGTTGCAAAAGCAAGAATGATACAATTTACAACCATGTATCTTGCTGTCCATGAAAAATAGGTGGCTGTAAAAACCTTTGCCCAGAAAGAGGCCGACATTTTTTTGATTTCCCCGGAGGCAATAATTATTTCGTCACCTGTTTTTATTGCAAAATGAGGCCATTTTTTCAAAATGGGAAGTTTAAACAAGGAAATCAGAATTTTTTTAAATCCGGCCGGACTGATGAAAATTCCGAAAGAAATTATAATGCAATAAAAAAGTATAAGTGAATAACTTGTAATAAAAACAAGCTTAATTCCGGTGTGAAGGTTAAAAAGTGAAATGCTGCTTTCAAATGGAAACATGTTTTTATTGCTCATTAAAAAATACAAAACAGGAACCATTGTGATAAAAAAGATTTCATCCAAAAGTGATGTAAGGAGTACAATAGTGGTGCTGCGGCCCACATTAATTCCTTCCTTATTTACTATGAGAATTGCCAACGGTGCCCCACCTACAGCCGATGGGGTAACCGCTGAGGCAAATTCCCATAGCATTATTACATCAAAGGCCTTTCTCCAGGATAGTTCATTGTTTGAAAGAACCCGAATCCGGTACATGTAGGCAACATCCCGGGTGGCCATCATGACTAATGCTGCCACAATCCAGAAGGTGGAATACCATGTCCAGTTTACGGAGGCAAGAATTTCCTGGAAAGTAATTTTTTTGAAATTCCCTTTTTCGGAAATAAAAAATTCAGATTCATTTTGCAGGTCCGGAAATCCATTTCCGTTCGAATCATGCCATGAATAATTTCCGAGGCCATCGGGGGTCCTTTCAAAACGAAGGTCCTTCAGATTATTGTAAAGTAAAAAGGAGGCAACTCCCAGTCCGAGGAGGATAGGAATTATTACCCTTGAAGGGTGCAAAAGAGAACGGATGGGATGGGATTTTTTAGCCATTAATCCTCACGGGGTGCCTTTTTATTGTTTTGAATGGCTCAAAGGTAAGGTAATTTAAAAACAAGGAAAAGAAACGTATTATTGCAGATGAAAAAGCAAAACCAAAAGACTGGGAGCCAGCCGGAGATAAACGTTAAAATGAAATCAACAGATTTAATAAATAAATGTGGTTTTTGCCATGGGGCCAATAGTGTACCGCTCTACAAAACAAGCGATATTTTTGGCGATGAATTTTTTCTGAACAGGTGTAATATATGCCGCGCAGTTTTTTTAGCCCCCCCGCCCACCAATGAACAAATTAGGCGTGCTTACGATGATTCGTATTATGGTTCGGGGGAGGAAAAATTTAAGGAGGGGATGATAGAAAAAATGCTGGATTATTTCAGAAGGAAAAGGGCAAAAACGGTGTATAATTTTGCGATAAAAAAAAGCATAGAGACCGGGCATGCCCTGCCTCTGCGCTTTTTGGATATTGGTTGCGGAAACGGAAAATTTCTGTCCTTTGTAAAACAATTGGGAAAGGTTGAAATTTATGGCATTGAACCGGAAGGGGGATCGGCCAACAGGGCAGAAAAAATCCCGGAAATTCACCTTAAAAAAGGATTCCTCGAGAAAAATGATTTTGAAAAAGAATACTTTGATGCCATTACTCTTTTTCATGTTTTTGAGCATCTGGCGGAGCCCCTTAAAACTATTGAGATTATCTCAGAAATCCTTAAAAAGAACGGGATACTTATGATGTCGTTTCCCAACATTGATTCCTTTCAAAGCCGGTTATTTAAAGGAAGGTGGCTTCACCTGGATCCACCAAGGCATTTGTTTTTTTTCTCGCCAGGAGATTTTAAAAATGAAATGGAAAAGGCGGGTTTTGAAATTTTGCGCGAAAGGCATTTCAGCATTGAATATAACCCATTCGGTTTTCAGCAGAGTTTGCTCAATTGTATTTTTAAAAAAAGAGAAATTCTTTATGAGTCGCTTAAAGGAAACAAAGAATATGTAAAAGAATTTTCAAAGGCAAATTTATTACTCCAAAACCTGTTCTTCAAACTATCCTCCCCCATTTTTATTTTATTTGATGTTTTTGAATCTTTATTCCGGAAAGGAGCAACGGTAGAGTTTGTGATGAGAAAGAAATGAATGGTTCCCCACAATTTTTCTCTGATAAATTTTCTCAGGTTTAATTTAATCCAAAAGAAAACTGCCTGCCGGAACAAAGCTTCGTTCGGCAAGGCAGGTATTAATTAATTTTATAATACCATTTAGACGTTTATTTTAATTTCTTCCCTCCCGTACCCTTTATCTGAAGGGACCAGCCCACCTACTCTTGAGCGTTGATACCTTTAGGGAAAAAAGGGTGAGGGTAGGAAAAGATTGTTTTATATGTCTAAATGGGATAATTTATCTGTGAGCCTGTAATTCATAAAGTTCTACCAGCCGTATAAACTCACTGCGGTATCCTTCTGCATCTTCCCCTTTACCCATTTTAGCCAGTTTGATTACCTCGTCAAAAGTTGCGTTACCTTTGAATTTTGAATCTCGCAACAAAAGCCCGAATTCAGCAACAGCCAGGGAGAATTTCATATTATTGGAAGCAAGGGCCAAATCTTTTTCGTTTTCAGAAAGATTTTTTTCAATAAGTTTACTTTCTTTTCCTTTTGGTTCTTTATAACGAAACTTAACGGTTAATAGCTCCTGGTTAAGGTTTTCCTCTTTAATTATCAGATTTTGTTTTTGGTATCTAAGTGGATCCACTTTTGGATTTGAATGGTCCTCACCTCCCACCAGTGCAATTTCATACAAAGCCGTAACGGTGTGTCCCGAGCCAAGTTCCCCGGCATCTTTTGTATCATCGTTAAAATCTTCTTTATTCAGCAAACGGTTTTCATAGCCTATTAATTTATACGTTGCCACTTTAGCCGGATTAAATTCCACCTGTATTTTTACATCCTTAGCAATGGTTAGCAGTGTTCCTCCCATTTCATTCACAAGTGTTTTTTTTGCTTCCATTATATTGTCAATATAAGAGTAATTCCCATTTCCTTTGTCGGCCAGCTTTTCCATTTTCGAGTCTTTATAATTACCCATGCCATAACCTAAAACGGTTAAAAAAATTCCTGTTTCTCTTTTTTCTTCAATTATTCTTGTAAGCTCCCCGTCACTGGAAACTCCAACGTTAAAATCGCCATCGGTGGCAAGAATAACCCTGTTGTTTCCATCCTTCATAAAATTTTCCCTGGCAACATTATAAGCCAGTTTAATTCCTTCTCCGCCTGCGGTAGAACCTCCTGATTCAAGCCGTTCAACAGCCTCAATTATTTTTTCTTTATTTTTTCCTGAAGTAGATTCAAGAACTAATCCGGCAGCTCCGGCATACACCACGAGGGCAACTCTGTCCTCCGGCCTGAGCTGATTTACTAGTAATTTTAACGATTGCTTTACCAGTGGAAGTTTGTTATAATCACTCATCGAACCCGAAACATCAATCAGAAAAACAAGGTTTGCGGCAGGCATTTTTTCATTATTGATTATTTTTCCCTGTAAACCGATTTGAACAATTTTATGTGAAGTGTTCCAGGGGCAATTGGTAATTTCGGTGTTAATTGAAAAAGGGTGTTCGCCTTCGGGTTGCGGATAGCTATATGAAAAATAATTGATCATTTCTTCTACCCGGACGGCATCTTTTGGCGGCTCCTGCCCATTATTAATAAATCTGCGGATGTTGGAATAGGAGGCTCGGTCAACATCAATTGAGAATGTTGAAAGAGGTTCGTCCTTGGGATTTCTGAATTCATTTTCGCTTATATAATCGTATTGTTCTGTATTAAACCCGGGTTGTGAATTTTGGAAAACAAATCCTGACCCAATGAGGGCTTTACAAGGGGAGGCCGGACTTCCTTTAAATTTTTCTTTCAATCCCTCAAACTGTAAATCATCCGTTTCCTCGGGCTGCGGAATTCCCCGGATTTCCTGATTAATGAATTGTTCCTTTTTATCAATTTGAACCTCACATAGTTTTATA
>JAHEZO010000116.1 GCA_023250995.1 Flavobacteriales bacterium
CCGTTATGTAATTTGCGATAATGGAATTCCTTCTCTTTGTGATACCGGGCTTGTAATAATAACCGTAAACTATGTTCAATATCCAAAGTTTGCTCAAATTGACATAAACAATATTAACGCAAGAATTAACTGTGATGCAAGTTTGTTTTGGGATTTGATTGGTTCCCCAAAGTTTGAAGTTCCAAAAGGTGAAAGTACCAATTCTGTTTTTTCTTCCTCACTATGGATAGGTGGTAAGGATAGCAATAATGGAATTCACATTTCTGCAACAACATTTCATGGATCCGGTTATGATTTTTGGCCAGGTCCAATAATGGATTCAATTTATTATTCGAATTTTCAGGATTCAATATGGAATAAAGTTTGGAAAATAAATAAATCTGAAATTGATTACCACATCGCAAACTGGAATAAGCCGGGTTATATTGTTCCCTCTGAATTTTCCACTTGGCCAGCACAGGGAGATACTTTTTTGGGTCAGGCAAAAAACCTAGCTCCCTTTTTTGATAATAATTTGGATGGAATGTATAACCCCGGTGAGGGTGATTATCCGATTATTAAGGGTGATCAGGCGATTTTTTTTATTTTGAATGATGGTAGAGGTCCCCATACAGAAACAGGTGGAATTGGTTTTCAATCTGAATTTCAAATAATGGCTTATGCTTTTGATTGCAAATCAGACTCAGCCTTGTGGAATACATTGTTTTTGAATTACAAAATCATAAACCGTTCAAATAATATTTATGACAGCACTTATATTGGGCTATTTACAGATGGGCATTTAGGAAACCCATCAGATGATTATGTTGGTTGTAATGTTCAAAAAGGGAGTTTTTATTTTTATAATGGAGATTCTATTGATGAAGATAGTGGCGGAGAAAAAGGATATGGTTCTTTTATTCCCTCACAATCCGTAACCTTTTTAGCAGGACCAAAACAAGATGAAGACAACACTGACAACCCTTTGGTTTTTAATTATTTTTCCGCTGTGGCAAATAAAGGAATTCCGTATAATGGTCTTGGGACGGGATATGGGGATAGTATGGTTGATAACGAAAGGCTTGGTTTGAATTTTTTCAGATATTTTGCCAACAATAACAGTGTAACAGGAGGACCGCAGTCCTTTTTAGATTATTATAAATTTTTGACCGGTTATTGGAAGGATGGCACTCCTTTAGTTTATGGAGGAAATGGACATCTGTCTGGTGGTGTTTTTGCAAATTATATGTTCCCTGAATCGTCAGACCCTTTAGGTTGGGGAACGGGAGGAGCTCCACAATTAAAATGGGATGAGCTTTCTTCTGGAAATTCCCCTTTTGACAAAAGAGGAGTTGGTGTTTGCGGGCCATTTACCTTTTATCCCGGAGCAATGCAGGAATTGGATGTTGCATTTGTTTTTGGAAGGGATTACCAAACTTCTGGGCCAATGGCAGGAGTTTCAGTAATGAACCAGCGTATTGATGCAATAAGGGAAATGTTTTCGAATGATTCAACCCCTTGCGGAGAAAAATTTTCTTCGGTTCAATCTTTTACAAATAATTCCAGTTCTCAATTAGGGGTTTACCCAAACCCAGCCCAGGAAAAGCTTTGGATTTTTCTAACAGGCTCAAAAAAAATTATAAATTATGATATTTATGATTTAACAGGACGTCTAATTGAAAATGGAAATATTGATTTTCGAAAACAGTACATTTCCATCGGAGATTTTTCCAAAGGCTTTTACTTTATTAATGTAAATGATGGAGATAAATTTTTTGCAAGGAAGTTCATAAAGAATTAATACTTCATTTCCTTCACCACCTCTCCTTTTTCATTCCAGAAAATCCATTTACCAATAGTGGTATCATTTTGGTAATTTCCTTCATATCTTTTTTGGCCATTTTCGTAATGCACCACACTTTTTCCATTTTTCAAACCATCTTTAAATTCACATTCACTCCAGACCTTTCCATTTTTAAACCAAAAAATCCATTTCCCATCCCTCAATAATTTTTCGTTAAAAGTTCCTTCCATTTCTTTTTTCCCGCCTTCATAAAACCTTGCCTCCCCGGTTTTTATTTTGCCGCTGTACCGGCCGATAATTTTCGGGCTGCCATCCGCGTGTCTGGCCTCTGTTATTTCATATTTTGTTGTACAGGAAAATACTAAAACCAGAAAAAACAGAGGGAAAGTTAACCCTGAAGCAAATTTTCTATTCTGGTTTCCGGATATAACGTAATTGAAAAAAAAGGAAAATACAGCAAACATAAAACTCAGTCGGTAATAATTATTCTGGCAAATTGATTTCCTGATTCAAGCAGATAAATGCCGGGATTTAAATTCTGCCTGAATATTTCAATATCGGTTTTTCCGAACGAGGATTCAACCGGTTTAACATCTCCGGTAAAATTAATTTCTTCACCTAAAACATTATATAATCTAATAGAATTATTCAATTCGCCCCAACCATTGTTTACCACCCTGGCACTTTTGCTAAACGGATTTGGAATTACTGAAAGGGTGGGAGAACCGGCAAAATTTAAATTGGGATTTCCGGCAGGGTATCCGTTTCCTCCGGGATCAGTTTTTACAAGAAACAGAGCAGATCCGCCTGAGCTAAAATTAACGGCAGATCCGCAAATAATAAATCCACCGTCAAAGGTTTGTTCCAGGGAGATTCCCCTTTCAAAGCCGGTACCTCCAAAAGTCTTTGTCCATACCGGAATACCTATTTCATTTGTTTTAATTAAATAAACATCCTCCAGGCCTCCTCCAAAACTGTAGGTCCAACCAACAATGGCATAACCATCATCCTTTGTTTGAATTACCGAACATCCGAAATCTGCATTGTTTCCTCCGTAGGATTTTGTCCATAAGGTGTCGCCAATATCATCGGTTTTAATTAATAAAAACTCATTGCTTTTTACATCCGAATAAGTGGAACATCCTATAATGAATCCTCCATCATTAGTTTGTATGGCTGAATTTATTTCAAAAGAATTTACTCCTCCATAAGTTTTTGCCCAAACCGAATCACCGCCTTCTTCCATTTTATATAAATAAACTCCGCTTCCCCCTCCGAAATTATCCGAATAACCTGTTAAAATAAATTTCCCATCGGTTGTGGGATGAATTGAATACCCGTAATCATTACCTGTTCCGCCAAAAACTTTGGTCCATAAGGTATCACCATATTCATTGGTTTTTATTACAACCACATCAAAATCCCCGGCACCGGTCCTTACAGCATTACCGCAAAAAATAAATCCACCATCACCTGTAGGTTGTGCCCAGTTTCCCACATCTTCATATTCTCCACCAAAGGTTTTTGTCCAAAGTGTATCTCCAAAATTGTTTGTGCGGATTAAAAAAAAATCATTTAATCCCGAGCCAAAGCTCGAAGTTGAACCGGCAATTAAATACCCCCCCTCAAAAGTACTAAATACGGAATTTCCATGGTCATTTTCCGGTCCTCCATAAGTTTTCGTCCATAAGGTATCTCCCAGGCTGTCTGTTTTAATAAGAATTACATCTTCTTTTCCTGCACCAGAGCTAAAAGTGCCCCCGGTAAAAATATAACCACTGTCGGAAGTTTGTTTTGCGGAGTTCCCGCTATCGTCATATAAACCCCCGTAAATTCGTTCAAAAATTATCTGGCCGCGAACCTGAAAGAGGAAGGAAAAAAAAATGGAAATAAGTATCAGGCCAATCCTCATAGTGTTAATTTTCAGAGGATAAAGATAACAAGGAAACTGCAATTGAAAAGGAAAAAATAATAAAACCGAAAGGAATAAGAATTTATGTGGGGATAAAAAAAGCCAGCAAAGACGGGCTGTTTAAAGGGTTTGCTTCACCTGTACTTCTTCAAAACCTTCAATGATATCTCCGGCCTGAATGTCGTTAAAATTATTGATGTTAAGGCCGCATTCGTAACCCGAAGCAACCTCTTTCACATCATCTTTAAATCTTTTTAAAGAGCCAAGAGTACCGTTATGAACCACAATGCCGTTTCGGATAATACGGACTTTCGTATTTCTTTGAATTTTTCCATCGGTTACATAACAGCCGGCAACGCTTCCAACTTTAGTGATTTTAAAAACCTCGCGAACTTCAATATTGCAAACAATTTTTTCTTCGGTGATGGCTTCAAGCATACCCTCCATGGCGGCCTTAATTTCTTCAATGGCAGTATAAATAATAGAATAAAGGCGAATGTCAATTTGTTCTTTTTCGGCAAGTTTGCGGGCACTTCCGGAGGGGCGAACCTGGAACCCAATAATTATTGCATCAGAAGCTGAGGCAAGCAGTACATCGGATTCGGAGATTTGCCCAACCGATTTATGAATTACGTTTACCTGAATTTTTTCTGTGGATAATTTTAACAGCGAATCGGTAAGAGCCTCAACCGATCCGTCCACATCCCCTTTTACAATAATATTTAATTCTTTAAAGTTGCCAATGGCAAGCCGCCTTCCTATTTCATCCAGAGTAATGTGTTTTTTCGTTCTCACTCCCTGTTCGCGGAGTAACTGCTGGCGTTTATTTGCAATCTCCTTAGCTTCCCTTTCATCATCCAGGATATTGAATTTATCACCGGCATTTGGCGCCCCGCTAAGCCCAAGGATAGATACCGGGATGGAGGGCCCGGCTTCTTTTATATCCTGCCCCCTTTCATTAAACATAGCTTTAACTCTTCCCGAAAAACAGCCCGCTAAAAGTACATCACCAATTTTCATGGTTCCTTTCTGAACAAGAATTGTGGTTACATATCCCCTTCCTTTATCGAGTGCGGATTCAATAACTGCCCCGGATGCATTTCGGGTAGGGTTTGCCTTTAATTCGAGTAATTCGGCTTCAAGCAAAACTTTTTCGAGCAGAACATCAACATTAGTTCCTTTTTTGGCTGAGATTTCCTGACACTGGAATTTCCCTCCCCATTCCTCCACAAGGATATTCAGTTTAGATAATTCTTCCCTTATTTTATCGGGGTTGGCACCTGCTTTATCAATTTTATTAATTGCAAATATCATTGGAACTCCTGCGGCCTGGGCATGGTTTATGGCTTCCTTGGTTTGAGGCATCACATTATCATCGGCTGAAATTACGATGATTGCAATGTCAGTAACTTTGGCTCCCCTGGCTCTCATGGCAGTAAAAGCTTCGTGACCCGGTGTATCAAGAAAAGTAATTCTTTTGTCCTTGTTAATTTCAACGTTGTATGCCCCTATATGCTGGGTTATTCCTCCGGCTTCACCTGCAATAACATTTGTTTTCCTTACATAATCCAACAGGGAAGTTTTCCCGTGATCTACATGCCCCATAACGGTAACTATGGGGGGGCGGCCCAGGAGCTCTTCGGGTTTATCTTCCCTTTCAGAAATGGATTCCTGCACTTCGGCAGTGGTAAATTCCACTTTATAACCAAATTCTTCGGCAACGATGCTCAATGTTTCAGCATCCAGCCTCTGGTTGATGGAAACAAACATTCCCAGACTCATGCATGCAGAAATAATTTCAGTCACTGGAACCTCCATCATGGTAGCCAATTCATTGGCTGTAACAAATTCAGTAACTTTTAAAATCTGTTTATCCGCTTCAAGTTGCTTTTGGTCTTCCACCATTTGCTCACTGATGGCATCCCGCTTGGCTCTTCTGTATTTTGAAGCTTTTGATTTACCGGCACCGCTCAATTGTTCGAGCGTTTCTTTCACCTGGCGTTCCACTTCTTCTGCCGAAACCTCTACCTTTCCGCCTTTTAGTTTTTTCTTTCCGAATTTGGATTTTTTATCATCATCCGGAAATGCAACTTTGTCAATTTTTTTATTGATGCGTTTTCTTTTCCTTTTGCGGGAAGAAAATTCCTGATGGCTTTCACCCGAGGTGGCCACCGGTTTTTTCTTTGGTTCCTCCACCGGCAAATCCATTTTACCAACCACCTTTGGGCCTTCCAGTTTTTGTGAATGTGCTTTTATCACATCTTCATCCTTTACCACCGGCCTGCCTGTCCATTTGTCTTTTAATTCTTCGGGTATCTCAATAATTGGGGGAGGGTCTGCATTTTTTTCCCCATCTTTTACTGAAGGGGTAGAGCCGGAGGAATCGGGTGTGGAAACTTTTTTGTCTTTTTTATCAGGGCGGGTTTTTTTTGTAAGTGAATCAAGATCAACTTTTCCAACTACAGTGGGACCTTTTTCTTCCACCTTGGGCCGGATTATTTCCTCCTCACTCAAACCCCTGATTGTTAATTCCTGCTCTTCGGGTCTTTTTCCGCTTTTTCTTTCTGATTCGTCAATGGAGATGGAAGTTTTGCTCAACTTATCTTTCATCCCCTGCAAACGGGATTCTTCTTTTACTTCTTTCTCCGACTGATATTCGTCAAGCAAAAGGGAATAGGCATCACCGTCAATTTTTGCATTTGGGTTTGAATCAATTTTAAAACCTTTCCCTTCAAGAAATTTTACAATGGAATCAACTCCAACATTCAGCTCAACTGCTACTTTTTTTAAACGCCTTACCTGAGGTGCTTCTGCCATAAATTTACAAATCAATAATATTTACATTCAAAATAAAAACAAAAAAATTGATAATTCAAATATTTGAACAGAACAATAAGAGAATTTTTTTGTTTACCTGTCTAATTCCTCCTTTAAAATATTTACTACATCTTCAATGGTCTCTTTCTCCAGGTCGGTTCTTTTTTCAAGTTCCTCAATGGATAAATCCAAAACGCTTCTGGCGGTGTCGCACCCAATTCCTTTTAGGGCATCTATCACCCAGTGTTCAATTTCGTCCGAAAATTCTTCCAGATCCACATCTTCCACTTCACCTTCTCCCTCTGATTCACGGTAAACATCAATTTCGTACCCCGTTAGTTTTCCTGCAAGGCGTATATTATGTCCTCCTTTCCCAATGGCCAGAGAAACCTGATCGGGTTTAAGGTAAACTTCAGCCCTTTTTGTTTCATCATCCATTTTTATGGAAGTAATTTTCGCAGGGCTAAGTGATCGCTGGATAAAAAGCTGAATATTATTTGTATAATTTATCACATCTATATTTTCATTCCGCAGTTCGCGTACTATGCCATGAATACGGGCTCCCTTCATTCCAACGCAAGCTCCTACTGGATCTATCCGGTCGTCATAACTTTCAACCGCAACCTTTGCCCTTTCTCCGGGTTCCCGTACAATTTTTTTAATTGTAATAATCCCATCAAAAACTTCCGGAACTTCCAATTCGAATAATCTTTCAAGGAAGATGGGAGAGGTTCTTGAAATAATAATCTGGGGAGTATTATTCCTCATTTCAACTTTTGTTACCACCGCCCTAACGGTATCCCCCTTTTTAAAATAATCAGTTGGAATTTGCTCTGATTTGGGCATGATAAGTTCGTTGCCCTCATCATCAAGGAGCAAAAGCTCTTTTTTCCAAATCTGATAAACCTCTCCTGAAACAATATCTCCAACCCTGTCTTTATATTTTTTAAAAATGCTGTCTTTTTCAAGTTCATGAATTTTTGAAATCAGGTTTTGCCTCATGGATAGTACTGAACGCCTTGTAAAATCCGGAAGTTTTACCTCCTCAGAAACTTCTTCTCCCACTTCAAAATCGGGTTCAATTTTCCGGGCCTCCATCAGGCTGATGTGTTTGTTTTCGTCATAATCAAAACTATCTTCGGCAAATTCGTCATCAACAATGGTTCGATTGCGCCAAAGCTCAAGATCTCCTTTATCAAGGTTAATAATCACATTATAACTTCCGTCTTCTCCGTATTTTTTCTTGAGGTTGCTGAGGAAAACATCTTCCAGAATACTCATCATTGTTTCGCGGTCAATGTTTTTAAATTCCTTAAATTCCGAAAACGATTCAATTAATTCCTGACTGTTCATGATTTGTTTTGATTTGGGTTTGAAAAAGTCTTTACCTTTAAGGAAACTAAATCAAACTGGTTTTTTTTATTTGTTCGAAAAGAATTGGTATTTGATTGATTGAGTAATGTTTTTTTTTGTTTATTTTTTCCATTTTTTCCTGTGAAATCTCAATTCCTTTTTCATTGGCAGCTTTAAGCCTCCCTTCATTTACAATTCCGTTATTAAGTACCACACGGACACCTTTCCCCACATATTTTTTGTATTGCAATAAAATTTTGAAAGGCTCTTCAATACCGGGGGAAGAAACAGTTAAGTCGAAATCTTCAACATCCCGGTTTAATTTACTTTCAATAAAACGGTGAAGGGAAACACAATCACTTACTTTTACTCCGGCCTCACTGTCAATCTCAATTACAATTTTATTTCCGCCCCCCACTCTAACATCAACAATAAATTTATCGGTTCCAATAAAATTTTCATCTATAATTTTTGTTATTATTTCTTTGGTAATCATTCAGCTTAAATCTTTTTTCGCTTCTGAAATTTTAAAGATTATAGTAAATAAAAAAGAGGGCTTCCCCTCTTCCAATTTCACTAAAATCGTGAGCAAAGATAGTAAATATGTTTAATGAGCAAAAAATAAGTTAATAAGTAAGAATTATTTTCCTGAATGGGAAATCTCAATTTCCGTCCTTTTCTGAATATTTTCTGTAAAGAAATTTCTGATGATTTTCCAGGTCAATGATTTTTCCTCTAATAAAGGCAATTTCAACATTGTTTGTTTTCATATCCAGGGCGTCACCGGTCGAAATAAAAAGTGTGGCATCTTTTCCAGCTTCAAGAGAACCAGTTGTTTTTTCAATTCCCAATATTTTTGCTGTGTTAAGAGTTACACTCATAAGGGCTTGTTCTTTTGTTAAGCCATACCCTGCCGCGGTACCTGCATAAAATGGGAGGTTCCGGGTGTTCATGGCCTCCATATCACCTGAGTTATCGAGGCAAAAAAGAATGCCTGCTTTTTGGAGTAAAAATGGAATTTTATAGGGCAGATCCAAATCCTCATCATTTCTTATGGGCAGTTCATGAACTCTTCTAACCATAACAGGAATATTGTTCTCCTTTAAAAAATCGGGTATAAGCCATGCATCATACCCACCAACAATAACCAACTTTTTTACTTCAAATTCTTTTCCAAAATTAATGGCTTGCATTATTTCCTTAACCAAATCGGCATGAACGAATAAAGTTTTTTTTCCTGTAAAGATATCTCTCATTGCTTCAAAGCGGAGGTTTTTTTCTTTTGGATTTAATTCAACTGAATAAGCTTTTGCATTGCTAAAAAATTCTTTCAAAAGAAAAATCTGTTCATTGTTTTTATCAATTTTTTTGGGTTGGGAAGAATCTTCATCCGATTCTTTCTCCTTTATTTTTTCGGGCCAGTTAAGGTGAATGCCATCATCCATTTTGTAAACCGCATCTTCCCAATTCCAGGCATCCAATTCCATAATGGTTGAAGTTCCTGAAATTAACCCACCGCGAGGTGTTATTTGTGCCAAAAGAACTCCGTTTGACCTAACTGTTGGAATAATTGACGATTCGGCATTAAAAGCAGTAAGGGAACGAATGTTTGGATTGATCTCACCCACATCGTTAAAATCTCTTGTGGCCCTAACCGCATCAATTTCAGTTAGGCCGAGAGTGGAGTTAACAGAAATAAGTCCGGGATAGATTTGTTTTCCCGAAACATTTATAACAGTATCAAATTTAACAGAGGTCAATTGGAAGGCATTAAAATCTTCTACCAGAATTAGCTTTCCTTTATCAAGCCCAAGGGCGGAGTTTTCAATAATTTTTCCATTCCCAAGGTGGGCAGTTCCATTTATTAACAGAATTGATTTTGATTGTTCTTTTGACGGAACCTGAGAGCAGGCAGGATAATTTCTTAAACCGGTGAAAAGGAAATAAAAAGCAAAAGCATAAAGGGAATTTGTGTATTTCATGGGCGAACAAAATTATTATTAATACAGCCGTTTGAAAAAAAAAGTAAAAATAATTTGTTTTTTAAAACAAATTGAGTAGTTTTGTTACTCATTTATGATAGAAACTCTCATATCATCCAAAACAAGAATAAAGCTGCTGATGAAATTTTTTTTAAACAGCAGCAATGTGGCCTACCTGCGAAATCTCGAGATTGAATTTGGCGAATCCACCAATGCCATCCGTTTGGAGTTAAATAAATTTGAAAAAGCCGGATTTCTCGCCTCCCATAACAAGGGGAATAAAAAGCTATTCCAGGTAAATACCCAACATCCTTTATTTAAAGACATAAACAGCATTGTTATGAAAATGACAGGTTTGAATTATGTTATTGAATATATTTTGCAACGGATTGGGAAACTTGAAAAAGTATACTTAATAGGAAAGCTGGCCAACGGTCAGGATTCCGAAATTATTGATATTGTGTTGGTGGGTGAGGATTTGAACAAACCTTTTTTGCTTGAACAAATTGGGAAGGCCGAAAGGAAAATCGGAAAAAAAATTAAGTATGTGCATTACCGGCCGGAAGAATTTGATTTAAAAAAAATTACGGAGCCGGGTATGCATCCGCTCCTTTTATGGAGCAGGTAATTTTTTTTTGAAAAGGAATTTTTTACCACTCAGCATTTCGAGAAATGTGACTGAGGTGGCGAAGCCGTGAAGAGCATGAAAAACATTGAAAGTATAAAAGAAGATAGAAATTGGTTTGCTCTTTATGTAAACGTTCGTCATGAAAAAAGAGTAATGGATAAACTTCTTGAAAAAGGAATAGAGGCATATGTACCAATTGTTAAGCAAATGCGACAGTGGAGCGACAGAAAAAAAATGGTTGAGATGCCCCTTTTTACAGGATATGTATTTGTAAAACTCCTGAATTCAGAAATGGATAAGCCAAGATGGGTAGAGGGGGTTATTAATTTTTTGAAATTTGAGAACCGACCGGCATTGATACGAAATGAAGAGATAGAAGGGTTAAAGTTTTTTGTAAAAAAAGGATATAGTATTGTTTCGGAAAACAATCAGATTGAAGCCGGACAAAAGGTAAAAATTAATTTAGCTCAATTTAAGGGTTTAATCGGTAGGGTGGATGAAATAACAAACAATGATTTTGTTTTGGTTTATTTCGAGGGAATTGGGCAAAATTTTAAAATTAAGGCACCGGTGGGTGTTGTGAAGGTTGTAAAAAAAATAATATTTTAAATGAATGAATCCTCTTGGTCTTTAATTATTAATTCGAAATACAAATGGTGGAGATTCGATTTCACTTCCTTATTCAAATCAAAGGATTTGATTTGGATGTTTGTTTGGCGAGATTTTGTTTCACTTTATAAGCAAACCATTTTAGGGCCAATATGGTTTATTATTCAACCCATAATTTCAACTATTGTTTTTACTGTAATATTTGGGAAAATTGCCAAATTGCCAACGGATGGGGTACCAAATGTTATTTTTTATTTATCAGGAATAATTGGATGGAATTATTTTGCTGACTGCTTAACAAAAACTTCAACTACATTTACCGCTAATGCAAATATTTTTGGAAAGGTCTATTTTCCTCGTCTTGTGATTCCATTGTCAATAGTGCTTTCAAATATGATTAAATTTTTTGTCCAGTTTATTTTATTCCTGGGTTTTTTTTTCTATTTTTTTTTAGTTGGCAATGAAATTCATCCAAACATATACATCCTAAGTTTTCCTTTTTTAATTTTGTTAATGGGTGGATTGGGTTTGGGATTTGGAATAATAATTTCATCATTTACTACCAAATACCGCGATTTAATACAACTTATTGGATTTGGAGTGCAGCTACTGATGTATTTTACGCCTGTAGTTTACCCGATTTCTTTTATTTCCGAAAAATACAAGTGGATTATTTGG
>JAHEZO010000264.1 GCA_023250995.1 Flavobacteriales bacterium
ATTCAATCATTTTATCAGATACATCCTTTACAATTCTGGCCGGGTTTCCAACAGCAATTTTTCCGGCAGGTATTTGCATCCCTTCAGGAACAAAAGCCAATGCACCAATGATTGAATTTTCGCCAACAATAACATTATCCATCACAACAGCGTTCATCCCGATCAAAGCATTTTTTCCAATGGTTGCCCCATGAATGATGGCCCCATGGCCTATATGTGCCGACTCCTTTAAAACCACCGTTACACCAGGAAACATGTGAATGGTACAATTTTCCTGAACATTACAGCCATCTTCAATAATTATTTCTCCCCAATCTCCTCTGATAGCAGCTCCCGGTCCTATATATACATCCTTTCCGATAATAACATTTCCGGTAACCGAAGCTAATGGGTGAATAAAGGCAGTTTTATGAATTACAGGTTTGTAGCCGTTAAATTCGAAAATCATAAAAATATTTATTTATGTTTTTTCAATTACCACTGCATAGCCTTGTCCCACCCCTACGCACATGGTAACAAGGGCATATTTTTTTTTCTGCTCGTGAAGTTCAAGAGCTGCTGAATATAATATTCTGGCTCCGCTCATTCCCAGGGGATGGCCAAGGGCAATTGCCCCTCCATTTGGATTAATGCGTGAATCATCATCAGCAAGGTGGAATGAACGGATACAAGCCAACGACTGAGCGGCAAAAGCCTCATTTAATTCTATAATATCAACATCATTTAAAGTAAGTCCTGCTTTGGAAAGTGCTATTTGGCTTGCTTCCACCGGCCCGATGCCCATAATTCTTGGCTCAACACCAATAGCGCCAGAGGAAACAATTCTTGCTTTAGGAAACAGGTTATATTTTTTAACCGCTTCTTCAGAGGCCAAAAGGATTGCACATGCCCCATCATTCAACCCCGAAGAATTTCCGGCAGTAACGGTGCCGTTTTTTCTGAATGCCGGATTTAGTTTAGATAATGCTTCGGGAGTAGTTAGGGGTTTTATGAATTCATCGTTTTCAAAAATTTTTGTTTCTCCTTTTTTTACTTGAATTTCAACAGGCAAAATTTCTTTTTTGAATCTTCCGGAAGTTTGCGCCCTGTGAGCTTTTAATTGAGAATTACAGGCAAAAGCATCCTGATCTTCGCGCGATATTTTATGAATTTCGTTTAAATTTTCAGCGGTCTCCCCCATTCCGTCAATGCCGAATTTTTCTTTCATTTTATTATTTACAAACCTCCAGCCGAAACTCGTATCATAAAGCTGGGAATCTCTCCCGAATGGGGTTGAAGATTTCGAAATTGCATATGGAGCTCTTGTCATGCTTTCTACTCCCCCTGCAATCATCAAATCAAAATCACCCGTAATAATTCCCCTTGCAGCTGAAATGGAGGCCGAGAGTCCTGATGCACATAACCGGTTTACTGTTTCCCCTGGAACTGATACGGGCAACCCGGCCAGCAATAATGCCATGCGTGCAACATTTCTGTTGTCTTCTCCGGCCTGGTTTGCACAGCCAAGAATTACTTCTCCGATTTCCTGAGGGTTAATTGCCAAATTATTTTTTAGAAGGGTTTTAATTACAAGGGCGGCCATATCATCGGGCCTGACGGAGGAAAGGGAACCGCAAAAATTTCCGATAGGTGTTCGTATTCCATCAATAATATAAGCAGTTTTCATAAAGAAATTAATTAATAATTATTCTACCCTAAAATCCTCGAACCAGTTTTTTGATGTCCGGTAAACAATTCCCTTAAAAAATCCAACAATAATATTTTCCTGATTGGTTAGCTTTATTTGATAAACACCAATTTTATTCGAAACCGAAACTTCCCCGGCTGTGGCAAAAATGGTATCTCCTTCTTTAACCGGTGCAACATGAGAGATGGAAGTTTCCACCGAAACAGATTTTTTTCCCCTGGAATTTGAAGCATAAGCAAGAGCTGTATCAGCAAGAGTATAAGATATGGCTCCATGAGCTATTTTCTGACTATTGAGCATATTTCTTTTTACCTGCATTTTAATTTTGCAGGCCCCGGGATTAATTTCAACTATTTTTATCCCAAGCAGTTTGCAGAAAGGGTCATCGTCATACATTTGATTCACAATTTTAATGGCCCAATCCTTTTTTGTCATAATAAATATTGCTTTTTCTAATAAAATTTTTCAATCCCTTTTTGTACCATTTTCTTTAATTGCATACTTGGCCGGTATCTGTCTTCCTGGTATTCATCATATAATTCTTCCATTTTTTTCAAACAAAAATTTATGCCCAAATCATCCGCCCATTTCAATAATCCTTTCGGGTAATTAACTCCTTTGGTCATGGCTAAATCAATGTCTTCTTTGGTAGCAATTCTGTAATAAAGGGCATCTGCCGCCTCATTAATCAACATAATCAAAATCCTTTCAAAAATTTGCTTGCCAAGAATTAAATTTTTTTCAGGTTCGGGCAAAGGGGCAGAGTAATTGTAATAACCCCTGCCGTTTTTTTTTCCAAAACGCCTGGCCTCAAAAAGTCTTTTTTGAGTTAAGGAGGGTTTGAATTTAGGATCATAAAAAAATTGTTTCCACACGGTGTCCGTAACAGTATAATTAACATCATTTCCAATTAAGTCCATCAGTTCAAAAGGCCCCATCCTGAAACCTCCTATTTCTTTCATTGCCCAGTCAATGGTGGCAAAGGCAATTTCCGGTTCCTCCTTATGGGAAACCAATCCCTCTTCAAAAATCCTTATTGCTTCTCCATAAAAAGGGCGGGCCACACGATTCACAATAAAACCCGGAGTATCTTTGGCAATCACCGGAATTTTACCAAGGGAAAAAATTAACTTTTTCATTTGAGAAGCGAGGAGTTTATCAGTGGAAATTCCGGGGATAATTTCAACCAGGGGCATAATCGGAGCAGGATTAAAAAAATGAATTCCGATAACTCTGTCCGGTTTTTTACAGGCAGAGGAAATAGAAGTAATGGATAGAGAAGAAGTGTTGGTGGCGAGAATGCAATTATCAGAAACTATTTTTTCAAGATCTGAAAATAGCTTTTGCTTAATTTCAAGATTTTCGATTACGGCTTCAATAATTAAATTACAGCCGGAGAATTCAGCCCTTTCATAAGCAAAAATTATTTTTGATAAAATTAATCTTCCTTCCTCAGGTGATATTTTTCCTTTTTCGGCAAGTTTCAAAAGAGTAGAATCGAGGGAAATCCTTGATCTTTCCAAAGCATTTTTATCCGTATCAAAAATTATTACCCGATGCCCTGCCTGAGCAGAAACCTGTGCAATGCCAGTACCCATCGCCCCGCAGCCAACCACTCCAATTAACATTTTCTCCTCCTGATTTTCCATTTATTTCCAAATTTTTAGGTTATTCTCCTTTGAAGACAGGTTTACGCTTTTCAAGAAAGGCATTTACCCCTTCCTTATAATCAAGAGAATTTCCGGCTTCTTTTTGAAGTTTCTCTTCCATGGATAATTGAGATTCGAGGTTGTTTAAAAGTCCCTGGTTCAATAATCTTTTAGTTAGGCCAATCCCTTTGGTTGGCATGGAGGCAAGCTTTTTGGCAATAGAAAAAGCTTCTCCAACCATGGCATCATCCTTAAAAACTTTCCAAATTAATCCGTAATCACAGGCTTGTTGAGCACTTATTTTTTCACCAAGCATGGTAAGGGCAGAAGCTCTCTGGAAACCAGCCAGCCTGGGTAAAAAATAGGTCCCACCGCTATCCGGAATTAACCCAATGTTGGCAAAAGATTGAATGAAAGATGCCCTTTCCCCTGCCACTGTAATATCACAGGCAAAAGCTATATTGGCACCTGCACCTGCCGCAACACCGTTTACTGCGCAAACAACGGGCTTTTCAATTGTTCGGATTTTCATAATGGTAGGGTTGTAGGTTTCCCTCACAATTGTTTCAATTTTTGAATCTGGTGATATGGCTTCCTCCAAATCCTGCCCAGCGCAAAAAGCTCTCCCTTCACCCGACAAAAACAGAGCCCTAATAGTTTTCTCTAAAACACAATAATCCAAAGCATGGTGCAATTCCATCGACATGGCCCTGTTAAAACTGTTCAGAACGTCCGGACGATTCAAAATAATTTTGGCCACCGATTCTTTTATTTCGAATTTAATGAGTTTGTAATCCATAAATTTATTTTAAATAAGCAACAAATATAATTTAATAAAAACAAAAAATCCCCCGGTATTATTCCGAAGGATTTTATTAATAATAATTTCGAAAAATTATTTTGCCGGCACTTCTTCTACCTCTGCCTTTATTTGAACGCGGGTTTCCCTGGGGTCGGTATTGGCGGTTACGGTAACTGTTTTTTGCTGTTGACCT
>JAHEZO010000117.1 GCA_023250995.1 Flavobacteriales bacterium
TAAAAATTACCGGTATCAACGTTAATTATTTGTGGCGGAGGAGGAATTCGGTCGGAAGCTTCGGTGCTGCTAAATCCATCAGCAGATACAGAAATTTTATACTCTTTGCCAACGGAGGGCTTTTTCCCACCTGCCGAAATATACCTTCCTTCAGAAACCAAAATCAAATCATCTGCCCATACCGATTCTTCAAAAACCGAAACTCTGGCATTATTAATTTTTTTTATTTGGGCATTATCCAAAACATACTGACTTTTTGAGATTACGGCAGAAAAGGAACTGTCGGGATTAAAAAAACTATTCACCACAAGCCGGGGGACTTTTTGAGGCAAATCGAGTTCAACTACGGTTTGGCAGGAGAAAAAACCAAAAGCCCAAAGCAAAAAGATTGGAAAAAAAATTAAAAAAGGAGAACACAAAGACTTTTTGCGGATTACCACAGAGGCATTAAAATTTAAGTGTGAGTCCGGGATAAACGACCGGTTAATTAAAGGTAAAGATATAAACAGTTTATTAATTTTGTAAAATGAAATTTTAAAAATGCAGATGAAAAATTTTTCTCTTGTTATATTTACAATCTTTCCTTATTGGATTTTTTCACAGGCAAAACCAGGGACAGTTGAAATTATTGAAGATCCAAAAATTACTCAGCTGGTAGCAAAACACATTCATATAAATGATTCTTTGGGAACCATTCCCGGTTACAGAATTCAGCTTGTTTTTACTTCGGGGGTTAACGGGAAAAAAATTTCGCAGGAAGTGGAATCGGAATTCCTGAAAAAATATCCTGATACCAAAGCATATCTTATTTGGGATTCGCCAAACTACAAAGTAAGGGTGGGTGATTTCAGAACCAAACTGGAGGCCATGAAATTTCAGAATGATATTAAAATTGCCTTCCCAAATGCGTATATTGTTCAGGATGAAATAAAATTACTTGAATAATCCTATTTCCAAACCCAAAATGAGTCTGGGCAATTCGGGATAAGTCAACCCTGTTTTTTCAAGATAGCCCTTGTTAAAAAGATCGGAAAACCTGTATTTACCGTAAATAACATAACGATTTATTCCAACCCTCACGGCAGCTCCGTAATTAACTTTATTAGTATATAATAAACCTCTGTTTTTTACTTCCACAGCACTTGCACCGGCAATGGCCACAGAAAAATTGTCGCGGTAATAATGCCTGATATTAAATCCCCACTCTCCATAGCCGCCAAAATCAAAAAAGTTACCAATGATGTTTCCCCTTTTGCCAAAATTAATCCGGTTATACAATTCAATTCCGGCATTATTGTAAGCAAGTTTTTCTTTATCATGCAAAACAGGGTTTGGGAAAATTTTGGAAGAATCCTGTTTAAACTGAAAGTTTAAGGATGAATAATAAACATTAAATCCAAGAGAATAAAAATTGCAGATCCTCCTTTTATAACGCACTCCAAAAATGAATTCATTTGAAATTCCCGGTTTTATCTCAGCACCCTTTCCTTCCGAATTTCCTAAAAGGAAACCATACCCTGAATAAGTGTGCGTGTAATTTTTCATATTTGGCCCGGTAAGTATGGGCATTGTATCGGCAATAACATCTTCCTGAAGTAAAATGGTTTGGGCTGTTGATGAAAAATAAATTGAAAAAAAACCTAAAAAAAACAAGACGAAAAGGTATTTCGTATTTAATTGAGGAGGGTTTTCTATGAATTTCATGTTATGAATTATTAATGTGGGTTTGGCTAAGGCAATAAATAAATATTTAAAAAAAGGTTAAATTTTTTCTTGCCACAAAAACCTTTGTTTGCACTTTCAATTTAAAAAAAATCAGTTATAAAAAATCAGAAAGTAAAGGTTTCTGAATACCCCTTATAAAATACCATTAATTTTTTTCCGGCCGGAAAATCATCTTTGTTTAATTCAAGTACTTCCTTCTTATCTACCCTGATTACAAAATATTTATCAAGAGTTCCCTCTGAATTTTCAATGTGGTAGTACAAATAATCACTGCCGTAGTCGGTTTTTGGAACAGCACCTCGGTTATCCAACTCTGAATTTATTTCCGAATTATTTTTCGTGTGCAAGCTATCCAGGGCCCCATCAACGTTATTATCTCCAAAAAATTCATCTGAAATAAGAACCTTAAGCACGTACTTTTCATTCACAATTTCAAATGTACTATCTGCCGGATTATTATTTTCATTTATAAAATAGCCCGCCTGGGGAATCCCGAATCCATGGGCATAATCAAAATATGGGTAGAGGTGTCCTGATTTTTCAATTTCCCTGAATAACTCCATATTGGTAAAGCTTCTTTTTTTTTGCCAGGCACAGGCAGCAAAACCTGCCACAAGTGGTGTTGCAAAGGAAGTTCCGAATGATTCTTCCAACCCTTTTTTCCCGCTCACAATCACCTGTCCGTAGGCACATACATTGGGTTTCATCCGCTTATCGGAGGTGGGGCCAAAAGAACTGAAATTGATATGGTAATCGGAGCCGGGACTGATTCCCCCTACGCTAAGAACGCTATCCGCATCAGAAGGGGTTGCAATAATTTTCCATTCATTATTCCCGTCATTGCCAGCTGCATTTACCACCAGAATTCCTTTTGAAGCAGCCATAGTAGCTGCTTTTGAAACCAAACTTGTTTTCCCATCCATGTTTTTTCTGAAATAACGATGATAGGTATAAGCCAAAGAACTGCTGATGATGTTTGCACCGTTTTTATCTGCCCATTCAACTGCGGCAAGCCAGTTTTCTTCTTCCGAAAAAGGTTCCCGCTGGGCCATTTCTGTGCGGGCTAAAATAAATTCCGAACCGGTGGCAAGGCCGGTTTTTTCATTTCCCGTTTTTCCGGCAATGCAGGATAGGACCATAGTTCCGTGTTCATTAAAACCATAAACGAATTCTTTATTTTTAACAAAATCCCAAGTTTTTAAAATCCGTTTATCTTTTCTTAAATGTTCAAAGGTCGGGCTAAAATCAACGGTTGGAAATCCTGCATCAAAAACGGCAATTCTTATTCCTTTCCCATCCAGATTCATTTTTTCAAAATCTTCCCCGCCCATTCTTTTAGTTTGATTTTTCATCAACAAACGGTTTTTTTCTGAAAGTGCCGTATCGAAAGTTTCAGGAGGGGGAAGCAGCAAAGGGGAGGGAAAAAATTTACCGGACTTTTTATTATTTGAACACAGGGCGGATTCCGATTCCATGGGTTCAATATTTTTTACAAACTGAAAAGATTTTATTTTTTCAATTTGGTTTCCGGTGGCAATTACGGCCATCCCGTTAAACCAACGGGAGCAATAGGATGCCGAATCAACCTCTCCTTTTACAATAGAAACGTAATTTTCATTTAACGGAAAATCAGAGGAGTCAATAAGGGGGATATTTTGAAATAAGCGGTTTTCAATTGTTTTGGGGTCGAAATATTCAAAAGGATTGAATGAAACACCGTTTTTATCGGTAAAAAAAACCCAATATTTTTTTTGTTCTCCACCAAACTTTTCACCCTGCATGCTTTGAGTTTGAGAAGATAAAAAGAAAGGGAAAAAAATAGGGAGACAAAAAATTCCTGAAATGATTTTTTTAGATTTGCTTTGCATCTGTTGTATAAAGAACAAAAATAAACCTATTTTGCTATAGATAAAAAAAATGGTGATTGATTTAAGAAGTGATACGGTAACCAAGCCAACCAGGGGAATGCTTGAGGCCATGTTTTCGGCAAAAGTTGGGGATGATGTTTTTAATGAAGATCCAACGGTAATTGCTTTAGAGGAAAAAATGGCAAAAATGTTTGGAGCCGAAGCCGGCCTTTTTTGTTCTTCGGGAACCATGGCCAACCAGATTGCAATTAAAATACACACAAAACCCGGGGATGAAATTATTTGTGATTCCCTTTCTCATATTTACAATTACGAAGGAGGAGGAGCTGCATTAAACTCGGGGGTTTCGGTAAAACTGATGAATGGTAACTTAGGAAGATTTTCTGCCTGTGATGTTGAAAATGCCATAAACCCGGATGATGTTCATTATCCGGTTACCAAAATGGTGGCCATTGAAAACACCTGCAACAAAGGCGGTGGGAGCATCTGGGATTGGAAGGAAATTGAAAAAATATCTCTTTTATGTAAAGAAAAAAACTTCAGGTTTCATTTGGATGGTGCAAGAATTTTTAATGCACTTGAAAAATTGCCAAAGGGTAAAAATAAAGTTGCCTCTTCCTTTGGAAAAATATTTTCTTCCGTTTCGGTATGTTTATCGAAAGGGTTGGGAGCACCCGTTGGATCGGTATTGCTTGGGGATAAAAATTTTATTTACCAGGCAAGGCGGGTACGGAAAGTATTTGGAGGAGGAATGAGGCAGGCGGGATACTTAGCTGCGGCTGGGATTTACGCCCTTGATAATAATATTGAAAGATTAAAAGAAGATCATTACAGGGCAAAGCAATTGGAAAAGAAAATTAAAAATCTACCTTTTGTAAAATCGGTTTTTCCGGTGGGAACAAACATTGTGATATTCGAATTGACAGAAACATACAAGGCGGAAGATTTTATTTCAAACCTTTTTAAAAAAAACATTAAAGTAATTATGATGGGCCCCCAAAAGGTAAGGATGGTTACACATTTGGATTTTACAGATGAGATGCTTGAAAGTGTTTTGGAGGTGTTGGGGGAAATGCAAGAAAGAATAAAAATTTAGCACAGAGGGCACAAAGGTTCACAAAGATAAATTGATGTTTTTTTTTTGCTTTTACCATTTTTATATGAAAAAGCGTAATTCATATTTTTTACTATTCTTTGTTTTTTCTTTTTCATCCTGCAGAAAACCTGCTGAAAATAAACTTGCAGGGAATTGGAAAGTTGAAAAAATATTAGTAAATGAAATAGACCGAACATCTGATATTAATAATTTATTAATAACATATTACAAATTGAGCGGTTGGGAAAGTGATAAAAGCAAATATGATAGAAAACCAATGGTAAATTTAATTGTGGATACATTGAATGCTCATTGGGAAGATTCATGTTATTATTATTCCTGGCACCTTTGGGGTTTTCAATAAATTCAGATAAAGACTCCCTTAAATTAAAAACAATTGATTGCCTTGTTAACAAATCTATTATTCCTGGTTTTGTTAGTTCAGGATATTATGAAATCTGGAAAATTATTAAGTGGAAACGAAATGATTTTTGGATAACCTTAAATTACAATGGAAATGTTTATGAAACTCACTTAAATAAACTTGCTAATTGAAAAATTTATTTTTCTTTTTCAAGAGAGATTTGTTAAAAATTATCAGGCACATATTAAAAAGTTTGAATGGAACTATTTCCAAAGCCTACTAAATCCGGAAGGTTTTCTTTAAAAGGACTAAAAATTTGGATTGGACATTAAAGGGTCCCCATTCCAAATCTCCTGGGAGAAACCATTTTTAAACCTCCTCAACAAATAACCCTCATTCAGAAAATCAAACAATGGATCTCTCCTCCCACCCTCTAGGCAACTACTTCGCAAAAACTGAAACCTGAGAGGAAGTAAGCGTTCAAAAAATTATTTCCCGAATAAGACCATCAGGAATCCGAGCGTTTGGTTGGCCAAACGGGATAGCTGAGTGGCCTATCGGGAAGCAATCGTTTGGCCTTGAATTTTTGTTTCTTTTGTTTCAAGACAAAAGAAAAAAGATAAATTAACAATTCAAGCAAAAAACATCAACTTGGCAAAAACTGAAACCGGTGAGGAAGTAAGCGTTAAAAAACTATTTACCACTGAGGGCGCAAAGGTCCACAAAGATAAATTTTTCTGTGCTTCTTCGTGTTCTCCTTTTCTCTGCGGTGAATATTTTTTTTGATCCTATGACCAAAATTGATAATTACCGTTTACAAAACATCAAAATTTCTCCTTCCATTTCATTTTCCAGTTCTGCGCAATTAGAAACATCACCGGCACCAGAATAAGGGTAAGAAAGGTGGCAAAGCCAAGTCCGAAAATCATGGTCCAGGATAGGGGGCCCCAAAAGGCCACACTATCACCTCCAAAAAACAGGTGGGGGTTTAACTCTGTAAAAAGTGTTACAAAATCAATATTTAAACCCACCGCAAGCGGAATTAATCCCAAAATAGTGGCCGAAGCGGTTAGGACCACCGGAGTCATTCTTGTTTTTCCGGCTTCTATTATTGCCTCTCTGAGGGGCATTCCCCGTTTAATAAGCAAATCGGTAAATTCAACCAGCAAAATTCCGTTCCGCACCACAATGCCTGCCAAAGCCACAATGCCAATTCCGGTCATCACAATAGAAAGTTCCATTTTAAAAATTGAAACCCCGAGCAAAACGCCAATGATGCTGAAAAAAATCTCGGTTAAAATAATCACCGGCCTGCTGATGGAGTTGAATTGCAAAACCAGAATTAAAAAAATTAATCCGAAGGAAACCAGCAGGGCAGTGCCGAGAAAGGAAGCGGTTTCTTTTTGTTCTTCCTGAGCCCCCACCATCTTTACGCTAACACCTTCTGATTTTTTGAACCCCTTAAGAACCTTATCCACTTTAAGGGCTACTTCATTCGGGTTAAAGCCGGTTAAAACATTTGATGAAAGGGTGATGATTCTTTTTTGCTGTTTTCTTTTTATCCCTCCGTAAGAGTTGCCGTATCTTATATCTGCAAAAGCCGAGAGTGGAACCTGCCGGATTTGGCCACCCATGGCCATATCGCGATAAACAAGGGTTAGATTTTTTATCGCTTCCACATTGTTCCTCTGATTTTCTTTATAGCGGATCTGGATGGGATATTCGTCATCCAAATCGCGGAATTTGGAGGTTCGGTCTAATCCAAAAACGGCCTTGCGGATTTCATTGCCAATCTGCCCAATGGAAATTCCTTCCCTGTTTGCTCTCTCCCTGTTAATGTCAAAAACTATTTCGGGTTTGTTGTCCTGAAAATCTGTCCGCAGTTCTTCCACCCCATCCACCTGAACACTGTCTAAAAATTTTTTAACCCCTTTGGAGGCTTTAATAAGTTCTTTTAAGTCATCCCCCGTAATTTCAACAGTAATTGGCTTGGGCTGTGGTGGACCCGCCTGCTCCTGAGCAACCGTAATTTCGGCCCCGGCAATTCCTTTAACCTCTTTGCGTATTTTGTCTAAATACTCAACGGTTGATATCCCATGCCTGTCGGCAAAGGAGACAAAAGCTACCTGCACTTTGCCCCTGTTTGGATACTGGCCCTGATCTTCATCCTGCGGATCGGTTACGTTAATGGTAACATTTGAAATTACCGAGGCCACAATAGATTTTTTTGTGGTATCATCATAAAGCACATGGTTCACCCTTTGCTCCACAATTTTTATTACACTGTCGGTATAGGCAGGATCGGTGCCTACGGGTAAGCTCACATACACATTTACAAAGTTTGGGTCGCCTTTGGGAAAGAAAACAATTTGAGGAGACCGGACTTTCATCAAAAAAATTGAAAAAATAAAAATCCCGACTGTAATCAGCATGGTTGTCCATGGCCGGTTCAATGACCATCCGAGGGCCTGCTGGTAAACGTTTACTGCAGCAGGCCATATTTTTGTTTGAAATTTTCTAACCCAGTTCTCGATAAAAAACCGGTAAAGCAAATTCAAAATTAAGAGCAGGATAAGCAGGTTTCCCATTCCGATATTATTCGACAGATAAAAAATAGCAGCTATTGCAACAAAGATGATGGAGGTAATCTTGGCTCCTTTGGTCCATTTCGGTTTAGGCCTTTTCCCCTCCAGGTCAGAACTGTGTTCTTCGGGTTTCATAAATTGAACCGCAAATACCGGGTTAATGATATAAGCTACAAGGAGCGAAGCCATAAGGGTAATGATAAGAGTGATGGGAAGAAAAAACATAAATTCCCCAATGGTTCCTTTCCAGAACGCGAGCGGTATATAGGGACAAAGGGTAGTAAGCGTGCCTGATAGCACAGGAAGAAAAACCTCACCGGCAGCCATCTTGGCCGCTTCTTTAATTGTTCTTTTTCCATTGGCAAAAAGGCGATGGGTGTTTTCAATTACCACAATGGCATCATCCACCACAATGCCCAAAGCCAGCAGGAGGGCGAAAAGAACAATCATGTTCATGGTAAAACCTATGCCGGGCATTATCATAAAAGCAATAAACATAGAAAGGGGAACTGATAATGCCACAAAAATTGCATTGGAGGCACCCATAAAAAACATGAGGATTATTGTAACCAGGATAAACCCTATTACAATTGTATTGATAAGGTCGTGAAGGGTGAGGCGGGTGCGTTCCGACTGATCGCCTGTAAGCACCACATTAAGGTCTTTCGGGAAATCTTTTTCTTTCATTTCTTTGGTTATTTCCCTTATTTTATCGCTTGCTTCAATAAGATTAAAGCCAACTCGTTTTACCACGCTCAGGGTAATTACATTTTTCCCTCCCAGCCTAGCATAACTTTCCTGTGTTTTAAAAGAATCTTTTATCTCGGCAATATTCTTAAGATAAATAGGGGCACCATTGGGTGATTTCACAATGAGGTTTTGGAGTTCGTCCAAATTTTTGAATTCTTTTTTCAGGTTGAGGGTGCGTTGCATCCCATCCATTTTTACCGTTCCTCCGGTAATGGTCATGTTTTCGTAACCAACGGCCCGTTCAATATCACCCATTGAAATCTGAGCTGCCTGGGCTTTGTACATATCCACATTAATTTGAATCTCACGGTCGAGGGCACCAATTAAATCCACTCTGGTAATTTCCCTCATTGCCTCAATGCGGTCTTTCATCCTGTCGGCATATTTTTTAAGGCGGTTAAGGTCAAAATCACCGGATATATTTACAAACATTATGGGCAATTCCGAAAGGTTTATTTCAATAACATTGGGTTCTTTCGGAAGGTCGGAGGGCAATTCGCTGCGGGCTTTATCCACCGCATCCTTTACCTTTTGTTTGGCTATGGGAATTTTAACATCCGTATTAAACTCTACAATCACATTTGAATAATCCTGAAAAGAATTGCTGGTAATTTTTTTTACTCCCGAAATGGATTTCATCTGTTTTTCAATCGGCTTGGTTACCAGATTTTCCATATTGGCAGGAGAGGTTCCAGGATAGATGGTGCTTATATATAATTTTGGAATGATGATTTCGGGGAAGCTTTCTTTGGGAAGATTGTCGAATGTTACCAGTCCGGCTATGGTAATAATAATGGTGAAAACGAAAATGCTCGTTTTGTTATTAATGGCCCAGGAGGATGGCTTGAACTCTTTAAATATTTCTTTCATAATTATTATTCTTTATGCGTTTTCTCTTTGAAAAATTGGGGACAGTAGAGGAAATTCATTTGCTTTCTGATGTAAAATCCGAGTGGCTCTATCAACTGCCTCAATCACTAACGCAAATTAATATGTTTCAATAAATCTTTTCCGTCAACAAACTGACGCAATTTTTAATTTCATTTACCCGGCCGGATTATTTTGTAGCCTTATTAAATATTTTCTTATCAATGGACGAAGAGAGTGTTTAAATCTCCTTTTACAATTTCACTTCTTCCCCGTCATTCAATTCCTGAAATCCTTTGGTAATAATTTGTTCTCCTTCCTTAATTCCCTCCGTTATTTCGGCCATTCCATTATAAATTTTTCCAACCCTTACCCGAACCTTTTTTGCAATCCCGTTATTAAAAACAAAAATAAAATCCCCATCCTCAGCTTTTTGAATGATATTCATGTTAACTGTAATGGCCTTCGGATTGGAGTAATCTATTATTTTCATGATAGCCACTTCATTCGGATGGTAATCTAAATTATTGCCGAGGTTTACGGTAACCGTGAAAGTCCGGTTTAGCGGACTGATTACTTTTGCCACATAGGTAATATTTGTATTCAGCGTATCATTCATATCGGGGAAAATAATTTCAACTGGGTTTCCAATTTTAATTTTCGAAGAATACGATTCAGAAACTTCCCCTTTTACTTTTAATGTGGTAAGGTTTACCACCCTTATTCCGGGCAAACCGGGCATGGTTGCCTGCCCCGGCTTCAGATCAACAGCATCAACGGTTCCGTTTATTGGAGATTTTATTTTCGACATTTCGGCCTGCTGTATCAATGTGGACATTTTTTTTTCTAAACTTTCCTTTTGATTTTTTGCCGAAAGAAACTGAACTTCTGTGCCAATCTTTTGTTCCCAGAGCGTTTTTTGCTTATCGAACATAATAGTGGCAAGGTCAATGGCACTTTGCAATTCTGAAATTCCCTGATGAATTACCTTTGAGTCCAGTTCTGCCAGAACCTGATCTTTATGCACTTCATCCCCAACTTTTACATATATATTTGTAACAACCCCCGGCATTTGAGGACTTACAGAAATATTTTCATCGGCATCCACTCTTCCCTGCACATCAATGTAATTATTGAACAATTGGGGTACAGCCATTTGGGCTTCCACTGTGGTAGCTTTATTTTCTATTGAACTGTCGGCCATAGATAGTTCTTCCTCCAGCTTTAATATTTCTGCCTGTTTGAGGGCAACTTCCTTTTTAAGGTTTTCAAGTTCAGTTTGTTTTGCGTTTGCGTCTTTTTGTTCGTTTCCGCATGAATAAGTTAAAGCAATGGTTCCCAAAATTGCTGCAAATAATATTTTTTTCATTTCCGGTTATTTATATGTTTCATTTATTTATTTCCAATAATTTTTTCCAATTTAGTTTTTGCGTTCAGCAACTGGTACATCGAACGAAAATAATTTCCCTGGGTGGCTAACAGTTGGTTTTCGCTTTGGGTCAATTCCATGCTTGAGGCAAGGCCCTGATTGAATTTTATTATTGTTTTGTCTCTTATTTTTTCGGCAAGTGAAACATTTCCTTTTTCGGCTAAATATTGGTTATGGGCGGTTAAGAAATCGGCTCTGGCAGTTTGTAATTGTAATTGCAAACCCTGTTCCACCTGAGTTTTAAGAATCCTGGTTTTTTCCAGTTCCAATCTGGCTTTTCCCAAATTATGGTAGCGGGAAAATCCGCTGAACACAGGCACTTGCAAAGAAAGTCCCCAAAGGGTGGCAGGGAACCATTTTTCGGAATTTTTTGTAAAATTGAATTCATTCCTTAAGGCACTTTGCTGATAGGAAAAAAAACCGACCAGCGATGGAAGAAATTTCGTTTTTTCCGCCCTTTCACTCAATGTCATGAGCCGCTCCTGGGTTGAAATGAGTTTAAAATCGATATGATTTTTTAAATCAGCATTTGATGAAAGAATTGATTCAGGGGGTAAGTTATTAATAAGGGAACCCAGACTGTCACTGAGTAAAATCTTATCCGTTGCAGGTATGCCCATTTGGAATTTTAACAGTTGAAAAGCATTTTCAATTTGCTGCCGGGCGCTGGAAATTCCGTTGGTAAGATTTGAAACTAAAAGTTCCAATTGCTGAGCGCTGGTTTCCTCTGCAAATCCTGTTTTGTACAGCTGGTTTGTTTCAAAAAGGGTTTTCTCAAGATTTTTTTTGCTTAATTCAAGAATCTTTTCGCTTTCTTTTGCCACCAGGATGGTGTGATATGTTTGAGCAACAGATTCGCGAACCTCTGTTTCTGTTTTTTCAAGGCCCTGTTTTGCCGCCAGAGAATAGGTTTTTGCCGCTTCCAACCCAACAAAATAGGTACCACTGAATATCAATTGGCTTGCATTAATTCCACCCGAAACATTATATTTTGTTCCGAATTTTGCCTCCAGGAATTCAGGAT
>JAHEZO010000118.1:0-9711 GCA_023250995.1 Flavobacteriales bacterium
TGAATTTTCGTCAAATTCCATTCCCCCACCCCAATACAGCTGGGCAGAAAAATCCGCCTCATTTCTTGGAAAAGTATCTTTCCTGAAAAATTTTCCGGCTTCAACCAAAACGCATTTGGCGCCTGATTTATTCAAGTTGTGTGCAAGGAGTCCGCCTGACGGGCCTGATCCGATGATGATGTAGTCGTACATGGTGGTTGAGATATGATGTTTTGACGTTAATTGCCACGACCTTCAGGTCGTGGATTAAAAATAAAAAAAATTGGCTTTAGCCACAATCAAGAAATAGCCAAACCATGGATTTTTAGAAATTCATCATATTCCTGAGCAAAAGTTTTCTTTTTGTGATGCACCTCTTGATTGGTGATATAATCCCTAACTTTTTGAATTGCCGATTCACTTACCGATATGGCAATGTATTCATCCTGCCATTCAAATTTATTTTTTACAATATTTTGCCGGTTTACCCAGAACGAAGATTCTCCTTTTATCAGCATGGCAATTTTTGAGATTGTTTGTTCGGTTCCCAGAGAAATTAGGAGATGAATATGGTCTTCAACACAATTTTGGCAATCAATAAAAATACTCTTTTTAATACTGTTATCCTTAATATGATTCAGTAAAAACGGTTTTAACTCTTTGGTTATTATTGGTTGTCTGTTTTTTGTAGACCAGATGAAATGTATCATCACTTTAGTGAAGGGCATAAAAAGGGAGAATATTTTAAAACCATTATAATTGTTTGATTGCGGCTAAAGCCGTAAAAAATTTCTTCATTTATAAACCACGACATGAAGGTCGTGGCAATATTGGGCTAAAGCCTTCAAAAAATAATTTCATTTATCCACGACCTGAAGGTCGTGGCAAATAATTTCAAATCTTTTCCTTCGTTCCAATATTATCCAGCTTCAATCCTATCAAAGCAAACCTTACCCAGTTTTTAGAGCGGGAAAATAACGCTACCATAAGATCAGAAAGCATTTTATATTTTGTGGGAGTTTGGGGATACCAATGGGGTTCGATTTTTTTTCCCTGCACATCAATGATAATTGATTTAATGTTGCAAAATGAAAGGAGCCCGTGGTCGCTTTTCAGCCGGCCGAATCCGCTTTGTTTTACACCTCCAAAGGGTAAGGCCGGATTAGCCTCGGTAAGCATATGGCTGTTGATAGAAACATTGCCTACCTCAAGCCGGTGGGCCACCCGTTCGGCTCTATTTAAATCCTTTGACCATACACTTGCACTTAAACCATAAATGGAATCGTTGGCAAGGGCAACACCTTCCTCCTCAGTTTTAAATTTCATCACAGGCAAAACAGGACCAAAAGTTTCGTCCGTCATAATTTTCATTTCATGGTTAACATGGGTGAGCAGGGTAGGAGGGAAGTGCATCTTTCCATCTTCCCTTTTGCCTCCAAAAATAACTTTTGCACCTTTTAGAACTGCATCCTGTAAATGGGATTCAATGGTTTTAGATTGAAATTCGGTGGTCATGCTGCCGATGTCGCAATCCTCGGGTGATTTGTAATTTCTTTTTTCGCTGGATGAATTGAGTTTGGAAATTTTTTCGGAAAGGAATTTTACGAAATCATCATAAATTTTTTCCTGTACATAAACCCTTTCTATGGAAGTGCAGCTCTGACCGCAATTTGTAAAAGCCCCCCACATAATACCATTGGCGGTTCTTTCAATATTTACATCATCAAAAATCAGTGCAGCGTCTTTTCCGCCCAGCTCAAGGTCAACCGGAATAAGGTTTTGGGAGGCCTGTTCCATAATTTTTTTCCCTGAACCTACACTTCCGGTAAAATGGATTTTATCGGGACGATTTTCGATCAGCATTTTTCCGGTTTCTTTTCCTCCGTAAACCACTTGAATTGCATCTTTTAAAAAGGAACTTTTTTCCAGAATTTCTTCAATCAAACCTTTCAGAGGAGTAACTTCCGAAGGTTTAACAATAACTGCATTCCCGGAAAGGAAGGCAAGAAAGGAAGGAACCAAGGCCTGATAAAGCGGATAATTCCATGGAGTAATAACCAGTACCGTACCAAGTGGTTCGAAAAATATTTTCGATTTTTTTCCCATCAGTACAATCGGGGTATGAACATTTTTTGTTTCAAGAATTTTTGGAGCGGCACCCTTAAAATAATCAATCACATCACAAATTTCAAACAACTCAGAGCTTAGCGCATCGAACCGCGATTTACCTGTTTCTTCAATGATTCGTGTGAGAATGTTTTCCCGGTGCTCAATGAGGTAATCATTAATTTTAAGAATTTCATTTACCCGTTCTTTTACGGAAAGATTGCGAATTGCGGCTTGAATTTTTTTTGCTTTGGCAAATGAATTTTTTATTGTTTCAGGGTCGGCATCATTAATTTCATATAATTTTTTTTCGGTAATGGGATTGCTGATGGTGCGCATGGGGATGTTTTCGGTTGCTGTCATTTTGGTTTGGGTTTTATGATTTGAATAATGTTTAACTGTTTCTCACTACTGATTTGAAAATTTTCATGAATTTTAAAATCCGGTTATAAAAAATTCCTTAGTCAAATTTATTTTTTAATGAGTAAAAATGGTTAAAATTCATGTAGAGCGTGGGGCAAAAAACATTTTTGATTTTCCCAACATTTTTAATTGTACTTTTCATGATAATATTTCAAAGGCTGCTCTGTTTTTTGTTTCAAGGATGGCTTCGGTAAATTTATTGTTTTCGGTTTTATAGTTTATCTTAATTCTGCAGGAAGCGATTTTAGAGTTCAGACATTGTTTAATTCCTCCTGGCGGATTATAATATTTTAATTCAACAAAATCTTTTGAATCTGCCCAAATTCTTCCTTCGATGCTTCCCTGTTCGTTTTTCGAAAAAAAATTCCAGTCAAAACTAATAAATTTTCCATTTGCTTTAAGTGATTGAAAAATTGTGTTCAGCCGGAATTCTAGCCCTTTATGTCGGAGCACCATCAGGGTTAAAAAGGGAGTCCAGAATGGGCCGAACTTTAGCCTGGCGGTTGAAACCTCAAAAAAACTATCGGGGGAGTTATCGAAGCCGGCCACCTGCCCCCAGGCGTAATTATCGGTATGTTTTATTCCCCAGTTATGGTTCTGACTTCCTACCCAGTTATTTATGTCAATATTTTTTCCATTTACAACCAATGATCCGGAAAAGGAAGCGAGCGGCAAACCCACAAGAAGTTTTGCCTTGGGGAATCCACCCTCATATAAATTTTCGGGAAGGAAAAAAAGGGGTTTTGAATTTCCGGTGTAATCCAGATTCCAGACAATAATATTATTATCTGAGGCAGCATTGCCTTGAAGTTTGCCAGGTTCGAGGAGGGAATCTTCCACCTTGATAAAAAAGCTATTATTTTCAAAAATACATTTTTCAAAAGGGACCTCTTTTTTTACGGAGGTATGATTTCCGCTAACTCCGTCAAAATATATTGCCCAAAGTTCACCAATTGCTTTTTCGGGATGGTTCTGTGGCGAAAAAATTGTGTACCTTATCCAGAACGCAAGAGGGAGAGTTGGATGATTTGCCCGTTGGAAAAAACTTTCGTAGTGGCCTTTTTGCTGGTTTTTTTGAAAGCGGGTGTTGTTAATAATGGATTGGTTCATGGGAAGGAAAAATACAAAAGTTAATTAGCAGATTAGCAAATTAGCTAATTTGCTAATTGGTTTTATGTCAATGGTCTTTTAAGAAAGAAATAATTCTGATTAAAGAAATCCAGATTAATTGAATTGTTTATTGAAATTTCAATTAAATCAAAGTAAATAATAATAAACGAGTTGGCAAAGGAAGATTTGGGAGAATTTAAACAGGATCAATAAAGCCACTTATTTTTGATAGAACCTTTTTCCAGTCTTCCCCTGAAACTTTAAAATCATGATTTGTATCCACAAAAAAAAGTTCAATGGTTGGAGAGAATGAATATTTTTCCTGAATTTCCTTACCGCCATATTCATCATTTGTTCCCTGAATGATCAAAAATGGTGTTTTTAAATTCCTCAGGTGTAAAAAGCGATCCGGTTCAATTTCTTTTTCGGGATGTTTAAAAGGGTAACCCAAACAAATAATTTTTTTTATTGATAACTCATCAGCAATAAGTGAAGCTATTCTTCCTCCTGAAGATCTTGAAAAAATAACTATTTCTTTGTTCGTGCCCAATTTCAAAATGGCCTTTTTTAAAGCCAAACACCGGGATTCGATGGAGTCATTTTTTTTATTGTAAACGTTAAAAAAAGAATCCGGAAAAAATAAGGCATACAAAAAATGAATAATTTTTTTATTTATTTTTTGCATTGAATCGGGTAACCATTTATAAGTCCATTCCAGGGTTTTTGAATAATAAATTGATCCGCCAACAGGTCCGTCAAAAATTATTGTATGTTTTTGTTTTTTAAAATATTTAAGTAAAGAACGATATAAGGCAATATCCTTTTGCCAATTATCACGCCTGATAATCAAAATATTTTTTTTTGCGGTAGCAATTTTTGCCATTTACTTTTTTATTGAATTTATTTTTTCGATTAAATATTTTTATACCATTCACAACTCGACAAAAATATAAAATATGTTTACGGAGGCTGGGAGTTCCAATTAATCAAAAAATAATTATAACTGAAGTTACGCTAAAACATGAATTTCCAAAATACAAATATCAAAATACAAATAATATTCAACATCAAAATTTCAATTACCAAACCCCTCTTAACTTGATTTTTCGATTATTGTAGAAAAAATCTTCTTTAGCGGTTTAGAATTTTCTTTATTGGTCATTGGAATTTTTTTGCAATTTGATTATTGTTATTTGTTATTTGAAATAGAGATGTGCATTACATCAGTTATAAGTAAGTTGGTTTGGCCGGAAATTTGGGTTAAACTTTTAAGTAAAGTGCATTTCAAATTGGACAAGGCAAATTTAAGGTTCAAAAAAGTTTTGAATTGCTACCAAGTCATAAAGAAGCAAATAAATTTTTTTTTTATTCCAAGATTAAAAGAACAGGCCTTGCAAAATAGCCCTGATGGGAGCGGAAATACTTTGCCTTATATCCTCAGGGTTTTTGAAACCTTGAAGGTTTGAAAAGGCAAAGATTGCAGCGGACAGCAGGAACCCCATATGTAAAGAGAACAGGCGGTTCGCTTCAAATTAACTTACCCGAACCCATTTTAATTAAGAAGGAGAAAAATTTTTAATTTTTTTTAAAATATTTTCGGCACACCAGAGGGAAAATGCCATGATACTCACCTGAGGGTTTACACCTAAACTGGAGGAAAAAACCGATGCATCGGCAATGAAAAGATTTTTAATATCGTGTGTTTCGAGAAAGGAATTCACAACACTGTTTTTTGGATTATCTCCCATCCGGCAGGTACCCATGGGATGAAACGCACTCAGCTCAAGGTGCGAAGGTTTAATTTTTGCTTCATGTAAAATTTTTAATTCATCGGTGTTATTAATTACGTCAAATCCATTTAAGGGCATAAGGACTTTTATTGCACCGGCTTCAAAATAAACTCTTGCGGCAATTTCGATTCCCTTTTTAAATTTTTCGGTATCGGCTTTGTTTACGCTGTAAAAAATCATGGGTGAATTATCAATTCCTGCAATTACGCGGCCATGAGAACTATCAGTTACCATAATACCGAAGCCGGCCATTTTGCTGTAATCGGCCATAAAATTTTTTAGGTCCATGCCGAAAGCAGGCAGGGTGAAAGAAAGAAATGCCGGAGGCAGAAAAAACCCTTCGAACATTATTCCTTCCGATGCATAATCATCCACATAGTATCCTTGCGGAATGCCGCTCCAGGCATTGATGGTTTCTTCGAACAGAGCTACCACTTTAGCTGCAGGGTGGATATGAAGATTTTTTCCCACCTGCCCTGATTTATTTGCCAAACCGTTTTTGAGCAGGAAAAAGGGAGAATAGATAGCACCGCAACTCAGGATAATATTTTTGGCTTCAATGGTAAATTTTCCTGATTTTTTATTTTCGGGAGAGCGGAAGGAACCGGAGATTCCCCGGGCCTTTCCATTTTTAACAATTAATTTTTCTGCACGGGCTGAGGTTATAATGGTAGCCCCATTATCTGATGCAGCAGGGATAAAACTTCTCTCCATGCTGGTTTTTGCCTCGTTGGGGCAGCCAAAAACACATAATCCTGCACCTTTACACCCGGGTGCATTGCGCGGCAATGGTTTTGGATGCAAACCAAGCTTTTTTGCCCCTTTGGCAAAGAGTAAATTATTTGAGCCAACGGTTTCATCAGTGGCATCTGAAACGCCAATCATTTTTTCGATGGTTTCGAAATGAGGAATAAGATGGGAGTATTCGAAACCCGACAAACCAAAATCTTTTTTCCATTCATTAAAAACTTTTTCGGGAGTCCTGAAGCAGGTTCCGGAATTTATTATGGTGGTTCCGCCAAGGGCATTTCCCAATGGGATGGGAATGGATGGAGCACCAAGAGTCAGTACGGTGCCGCTGTCGCGGTAAATATCTCGCATTACTTTCCAGCTGTTGCGTTTGTAAGAGGGGATATCGAATTTTTTTCCTTCTTCGAGTAAAATTACTTTTAATCCACCGGAGGCAAGTTTATAGGCCATGGGTGCACCTCCGGCCCCACTCCCAATTACCACAGCATCGGCCGTTGCATGGAAATCTTTTTCGAGGTTGTTTGAATCGAGGATCATGATTTATTAATGGTGTTTAGAAAAAAAAAATTAGCCAATGAATTAATTAGCTAATTAGCTAATTGGCAAATTAACTCATTAACCCCCTTCCGACTTATTTTCTTTCTCCTTATACCCTGAGTATCCGATAAAATCCATTGCACGTTCATCGCTGTAAAAAGAAAGCAACATTACAATGGAGGTAAGCAAATAAATGCCGTGGATGGCAAAATACCGGTTTCCCCTCATTTTTAAAATAATTTTTTCGCGGTAAGCAAATTTCATTCTTGAGAAAATTCCCGGTGTTTTTAACCAAAAAAAAATATTTTTTAAAATGGTTTTTCCTCCTGCAGGATTTTTTTCAAAATCTTTTGAGGTGCAGTACAGCAAAGAAATCCATGAAAAATATTCAAAAATCCAGAGGTTAAAAAACAAGAATAATTTTACTCTGACGGGCACGCGTGAAAGAAATTCTTCGAAGAAAGAAATTAAGTTAATATCATTATAGCCAAGGGGAAAAGGACCGCCCTGTGGAATAATTATTTCTGCAAGAGCTTTAATGGTGCGGATTTCGCGGTTGGATAAATTGGACATACTGAAAATTTTCGGAAGTTTTGATTTTATTGTTTTTCAAAATTCCGGTTACTAAATTTTTTATAAGTTGTAATTAATATTATTCCGAAAATAATGTTGGAAGGAGGAGCAATCAAAAGTCCAAAATTTGCAAACCAGGTAAGTTGCCCGGCAGAATACCAATAAAACCAATCTGAAAAAATTTCGGTAAAACGGATTCCTGCAACCAGGACAAGGAGGATAGGGTATTTTTGCCAAAACAATAATGCAACAAGCTGAAATAAGACAAAAGCGAGCCACACCCCGCCCATCCTTCTTATAACGCCAAGGGTATCAATAAAATCAATTCCGTGCATTAGTTTTACCCACAGGTCGGGCCTGAGGAGGCAGATTGCAGAAAGGCCAATGTCGAGTAAAACAAGAAAAAGGAGGAGAAGGTTGATGAGTTTGATGTGTGTTGAAGATTGCATAACGGACGGATATTTAAAAGGATAAAGGTAATGTGAAAAAGGAAATCAGCTAATTAGCAAATTAGCTAATTGGTTAATAAGTTTTTTGGTTGAATTTCTTTTAAAGTTTTAAAACAAACATCAGGAAAATCGCTCATAATTCCGTCAATTCCCCAATTGAAAAGCCGGGTAATATCTTCCTTTTTATTTATTACCCAGGCATGTACTTCAACATTTTTTTTGTGTGCTTCTTGTATTAGTTTTTCAGTTAAAATTCTTATTCCAAAATATTTTTCAGGAATCTGGAGGGCATCAGCTTCAAACGGAAACCATCTAGAATTTAATTTGTTTTTTGAAAGCAGGAAACTAAGAATTTCCCTGTATGAAGCCCCCGTAGCAGTTTTTCCACCCGAAATTTTTCTAAAATAATTAATAGTTTCAAAATCATCGGATGCCGCCAAAACTTTTTCTTCCATGTTAAAATCTTTTATTAAAGTCAGGAACGTTTCGCAGGTCTTTTTATCATGCTGTTTTAAATCAACATTGAACTTTGCCTCCGGGAATTTTTCGAATAATTCCTCCAATGAGGGAACAGGCAATTCTTTTTCACGGAAAGGGAAAATGATTTCCTTCCCATAGGAAATTGAAAATTTGCATCCAGCATTAAACTTCCCTAATTCCAGGGAAGTAAAATTATTAATCTTTCCGGAGCCATTGGTGGTTCTATCAAGAGTTTTATCATGAATTACCATTAATTTGTTATCCTTTGATAAATGAACATCCAGCTCCAGTACAATCGCACCGGCATCAAGGGCAGATTGAAAAGAAACCAGGGTGTTCTCAGGATAATTTCCGGAAAATCCCCTGTGCCCGAAGATTAATTTTTTCCCATTGTTAAAAAATGATTTTTGGGAGGTCATGAATAAAGGATAATCAGGGGTATTTAATTTTTTTCAGGGCATCCAGATATTTAGAAACTTCAATTTCTTTTTCCTCATTTTTCCATTTTAGCTCCCCTGCCATTATTTCGGCCACCTTAGAAATAATTTCTTTATGGTTTTCAAACTTTGAAATCACATAACTCAGGGAAAAGCGCCTCGAGAGGAGGTCGTCAATATGAAATACACCCTGATAACGGATAAAATAAATTATTTCAGCAGGGAAAATATTAAAGCCGGATAGAATTTCTTTATTAAATGATTCATTTTCTTTGGCCAGGTCAAATAATAATTTTGCATCATCATCATATTTAGAAATAATTTCATTGAAAAATTTTAAGGGCACGCCATCCCTGTTAATATTTAATAATTTTTTTGGAGGAATTTTTATTTCTGAGATACCATGAACAGGAAAATCCCTGTTGATTTTTTTTATTGCCGTTCTTGCCATTGCCCTGAAAGAGGTAAGCTTTCCTCCTGCAAGGTTTAATATTTTATTTTCCGACCACCAGCACTGATAATCCCTTGTTCTGTCTTTGCTGCTTTTTCCTTTTTTAAGGAGTGGCCGCAAACCTGCATATGAACTCAGGATATCTGATTCCGAAATTTTTAAGTTTGGCAAAAATCCCGAAAGTCCGTTTAAAATATATTTAACATCGTTTGATGTGATATTAGCATTTTCTGGTTTATCGCTGAATTCGGTATCTGTGGCACCTACAATAACCGTATTGTTTTCCCAGGGAACAAGGTAAAGCATCCTTCCGTCACCTGAATAAGAAGAAAAAACCACAGCCGATTTAACAGGAATTTTTTCCAGCGGGAAAACCAGATGGACTCCTTTGCTTGGAGCGAGATTGAATGAATTCTTCTGGCCGAGAATATGAAGGATTTCATCTACCCACGGACCGCCAGCATTAACTATAATGTTTGTTTTTATCTGAATTTCTTTTTTTTCGATATTGTCAAGGCAGCGAAGGGTAAAATGGTTTTCGTTTTTTGTTGCGGATAAAAGTTCACAATAATTGATTGCTTCCGTTGGAAAATTTTTTTTTGATTGCCTGATAACTTCAGCCGTAA
>JAHEZO010000118.1:9721-11656 GCA_023250995.1 Flavobacteriales bacterium
TAAATATAACCTCCTTTTAAATTTTCAGGATTAATTTCAGGAAAAAAATTAATGGTTTCCTCTTTATTTAAAAAAGGGTACCTTGCAAGTTCGTTGTCCCTATTGAATAAATTGTACAACCACATGGCTATTGAGTAGGAAATTCTCGAACCATACACCGGCAAAAGAAATTCAAGGGGCTTTACAAGGTGGGGGTACCTCTGAAGCAGATAATGCCGCTCCTCAAGTCCTTCCTTTACTAAACCAAGCTGGCCGTATTTGAGGTATCTTAACCCGCCATGGACTAATTTTGCAGATCTTGAACTAGTTCCGCTGGCAAAATCATTTTTTTCAATCAGGATGCATTGGTAACCGGATTTACCCCCTTCATACAAAACTCCGGCACCTGTAATTCCGCCACCAATTACAGCAATATCAAAAACTTTTTCTTCAAATTGGCTTATGTTGTTTTTCCTATTCATTGCACAATTTGCCGGGGTTAAGGATATTTTCTGAGTCGAGGTGATTTTTTACTGCAAGAAATAATTTTGATGCACCGCTCTTTATTTGTTTATTAAACCAGAATTGATGGTCTTTACCCACGCCATGATGGTGACTGATTGCTCCTCCATTTTCGAAAATTGAATCAGAAACAACCTGTTTCAAATTCAGCCATTGATTTAACTCATTTCCTTTTTCCTGCTTTACCATCATGGTAAAATACAGGGAGCCACCCGTTTCATAAACATGTGAAATATGGCAAAGTAAAATTCCTCCTTTTGTAAAAAAATCGGTTTTTGTGTTGAGAGAATTATGAACCTTGTTATAAAGGTTAATTTGGTTTTTCCAGTAAGTAATGGTTTCAAATGTATCAATTAATACATTATTTTTTATGAGTGCATCGCGCAGGTAAGGCAATGAAAAACGTGAGGTTTCCCAACTTGCGGCCACCGCAGAAGGGAGAGGGAAACCATTCTTTAATTTTGAAATATCCATGGCGGTTTCGGCTATTTTATTATCCGAGGAATTTCTAATGGCAAACCGCATCATTAGGATACATGGCTCTTTATAACCTTTGGCTTTTAACCTGTTTTTAAAAAAATCTTCCAAAAACGTTTGAATTCCTTTTTTTTCACTTTTTTTAAGAAGAGAAAACATCATTGTTTCTTTTTCATTTGACAACCGCATAATAGATGGATGAATTCCCGACTGAATTATTTCCCGTACCGCATCTGAGCCGGTTTCGAAATTTTTAAACAATGCAATTTTCCAAATGTATTTCAGCGGTTTTTTATGAATGCGGACTTTTGCCTCAGTTATAACGCCCAGGGTTCCCTCCGAACCAATGAAAAGATTTTGAAGTCCGGTACCGCAGGCATGCCGCGGGAAGTCAATGTTTTCAATAATTCCTGAAGGTGTAACAACTTTTATCCAGAGCACCATATCCTCAATGTTCCCATAAAGGCCCGACTCCTGTCCGGCAGATGACATTGCCAACCACCCGCCCAGGGTTGAATATTCGAATGATTGCGGAAAATGGCCTAAGGTAAATCCCTTTTCACCTAAAATATTTTCCAGTTGCGGTCCATAAATTCCTGTTTCAAAAGTTGCCGTGTGCGAAACTTCATCTATTTCAACGGACCGGTTCATTCGCTCCATGTTTAGCGAACAAATCAGCCCCTGATTTTTCTTTTCATTACTTATTTCAGAAGAATTATTAACGGAAGCGGCAAAATTTTCCTGTACATTTTCTGCAGGGGGTTTTTGATCAAAAGCCCCAACAACATTTGAGCCACCGCCACGCGTAATAATTTTGATATTATTTTCAACGGCAATTTTTAAAATGGATGAGATTTCTTCCGTTTTTTCAGGAAATAAAATGAAATCAGGAACCTCTAAATTTTTTTCAAAAATTGACCGGATTATATCGCGATAACTTTTTCCGTATGCAAATTT
>JAHEZO010000265.1:0-2214 GCA_023250995.1 Flavobacteriales bacterium
TTTTCCCAACAGCATTTTTTTAAACTTTTACTGCGTTTTTTGCTAATTTATAAACGTGGCAAATTCCATAGTATAACTACACCCCAAATTACCTCAACAAGTTTTAGTACCGGCTTAAGATAATCCATTGGAAAGTTATTGGGAATTTCATTTACAAAAAAATTTTACTTTTACAGAAGTAAAACAAATCCAAATGAAAAATTCCTTGTTTTTAAAAAAAATCCCCGCTTTTACGTTAACCGAACTCCTCGTTGTTCTGGTAATTATCGGAATCCTTGTCCTGCTCGCTCTCCCCAACCTCATGCCTAAAATCTCTGAGGCTAAAGCCCAGGAGGCAAAGCTCCAACTAAAGCATATCCACACCCTTGAAAAAAGTTTTTTTTACATGAATTCTAAATACAGCTCCTTGCCCGAAGACATTGGATTTGAGCAATCGAAACTTACTTCTGAAGGGGGCAACGCCAACTACAAAATTGAAATCCTCGAAGCCACAAATACTTCTTTTAAAGCAAGAGCAACAGCAGTTACTGATTTTGATGGTGACGGACAATTCAATGTATGGGAGGTTGATCAGGAAATGAATCTGAAAGAAACAACAAAAGATTAATTGAAATTATTTCTTCACATAATAATTCTTGGGCTTCTTGTCCTTGTTACTTATCAGGACTTTCGGAACAGAGCTATTTCATGGTTAATTCTGCCTGTAATTTTTGGCGCCTTTTCCATTGATACGATTCTTAAAACTGATTTCAATTCTTTCATTCATTCATTTTTATTCAACGCATCCTTTATTCTTATTCAAATAATTTCGGTAACATTGTATTTCTCCCTCCGTTTTCGCACTATAATTAACATCACAAAAAAACATATCGGTTGGGGAGATATTCTTTTTTTTATTGTAGTTGCAGCAGTTTTTTCTCCTTTAAATTTTATTTTTTTTTATATAATTAGTTTATTTTTGATACTAACAGGTTCTTTATTATTTCACCTGTTCAAACAAAAACCGATAAAAACCATTCCCCTTGCAGGGGTTATGGCAATTTTCCTGATTGTGGCATTTTTATTTGGCAATTTCACAGGTGAATTTGATTTGCACAACGACCAATTGTTTTTATCTTTGAGGGTGCCATTACCATGACAGAAAACGATTACATTAAATTAAATACCGATCAGCTACAGCTCATCACCACAGAGCAGGCATGGCATTACCGTATTATTCCCAAAGAAAAACAGAACGGGTCACTTCATTTTTACATTGATGAAACAATGGGGGGACCCAATACCCGGGATGAATTGGAAATACTGTTCGGAAAACCGGTAACCCTCGAAAACACTTCCTTTGAAACAATTCAAAAAACTCTGGGAAAATATTATAGACGGGGGGAAAAGAGCAAGGAATCAAAACAGGTTAATTTATCGGGAAATAAAACAGAGGATTTTCTTGAAAAACTCATTTCAGAAGCGAAAGAACTTGGTAGTTCAGATATTCATATTGAAGTGTACGAGGAAAAATGCCGGGTCCGGATTAGAATTGATGGCCTCCTTATTGAACGGTATTCTATTGGGAAATACGATTATCCGGCCCTAATAAATAAAATCAAAATTAAAGCTAATCTGGATATTGCAGAAAAACGTTTACCCCAGGACGGAAGGATTTTTTATGAACGTGATGGACATAAATTTGACATCCGTGTTTCGGTAATTCCCACTCTGCACGGGGAAAAAGTTGTAATGAGATTATTAAGTAATGATGCCACAAATATTAATATCGGGGAACTGGGTTTTTCTGAACAGGAACTTAAATTTTTTTTGGAGGGAATTAAAAAGCCCAATGGAATAATTCTCATCAGCGGCCCAACAGGTTCAGGCAAAACTACCACACTTTACGCAACCCTTAAAATTCTGAACAAGGAAAAAACCAACATCCTTACCGTGGAAGACCCCATCGAATATACGCTGGAAGGGATCAATCAGGTTCAGGTTAAGGAAAGCATCGGTTTAAGTTTTGCAAGTGCACTCCGTTCATTTTTGAGGCAGGATCCAGATATAATTATGTTGGGAGAAATCAGAGATGGAGAAACTGCCAACATGGCTATTAGAGCAGCGTTAACAGGCCATCTGGTCCTTTCAACAATACACACCAACTCAGCTTGGGGGTCCATATCTCGCCTGGGAGATATGGGGGTTCCTCTCTACCTTCTTGCAGGAACCCTA
>JAHEZO010000265.1:2224-4292 GCA_023250995.1 Flavobacteriales bacterium
AAATACTGCAGTGGCCCAGCGCCTTGTCCGTTTACTTTGCGTTCATTGCAAAGAAGAATTTTCTTTTGATGAAAAAAACTTTCCTTTAAACTTCTCTCCTCCAAAAAAAATAAATAATCACTGGACCGCAAAAGGATGTGAACATTGCCATTATACCGGTTACAAAGGACGAAAAGCATTGTATGAAATTATCCCCGTGGGTCGCGAGCTTGCAGAGAAAATTAAAAATAATCAGCACGATATTTCTCCCTGGTTAAAAGAAAATAAAATCAAAACCCTTTCGGAAAATGCTTTTGAGCTTTTTGAAAAAGGGATTACTTCTTTAGATGAAGTTTATCCCTTGCTTATTTCATCCATTTGAATTTTTTTTAAATAATTAATTTACCCTAATCCTTTCAAAATATAAAAAAATTTAAGATTAAATTTAAATAGCTTCAAAGGTATCACGAAGAAAAACTTTGAAAAAAATTGTGTCATCGTGTCTTAGTAGCAAAAATCCTTAAAGTCAGATATTTTTTCAAATGAGGTCAAATTTTAATTAATCCCTTTATCATGAATCAGAAACCCTACTTTTTAATTTTAATTTTTAGTTTGATGATGTTTGTTGCCCATGGCCAGCAAAACAGGTTAAACAATATTGAAACAATTCTTAAAGCCCTCGATAAGGATGTACCTGGCCTTAAAGAAAAAGTAGAGCTCTCTGTGAATGGCGTATCCATTCAGGAATTTATTAGGGGATTGGCCGCGGCCCATAACCTTAACGTTAGTATTGATCCGGCAATTAATGTTTCTATCATTAACAATTTTTCAAATGCAACAGTTTCTGATGTGCTAATGTTTTTGTGTCGGCAATACGACCTGGAAATTACTTTCATCGGAAACATAATGTCATTCACTAAATATGTTGCACCCCCTAAAGAACCCGAAAAAGCAGAAATTAAAAAACTAAAGATATCCTATGCAGATAAAACTGATTTCCTTTCGCTCGATCTGAAAAGAGATTCCCTGTATGCCGTAGCAATGGAAATTACCAGGCTGTCGTTAAAAAATGTGGTTCTCGCACCCGACCTTGAAAATAAAATGGTGAGTTGCTTTATTCAGAACCGCCCCTTTAAAGACGCGCTTGAAAAAATGGCATTTGCAAATGACCTGGTGATTACGCCAACACAGGATAATTTTTTTCTTATTGAGAAGAAAAAGGATGAAACTGCTCAGGGCGGAAAATCCGGAAGTGCTGCAAAAGGTTTGCAAAAGGAAGGGCAAAACCAAAACATTCAAATTAAACTGAGTAAAGATGAGCGAATCACGGTGCAGGGGACCAATGTTGCCATTACAGATGTAATACAGGGGGTCTCGGCTGAGTTGGTAAAAAATTATTTTTTGTTTTCTGAACCAAAAGGGAACACCACTCTTTATATTGAAAATGCTGATTATGATGAATTTCTTTCCTACCTGCTAAATGGATCTGATTTTACCTTTAAAAAAGACAGCAACATTTATTTAATTGGTGAAAGAAAATTGGAACGGTTAAGATCTACCGAGGTTTTATCACTTCAAAACCGGACCGTTGAAAAAATTATTGAAGCGATACCTGCCGAATTAAAAAAGGATATTGACCTCAAAGAATTTCCGGAATTAAATAGTTTAATCCTTAGCGGGTCTCATCCAAAAATTGAGGAACTGAAAAAATTTGTTCGCCAAATTGACAGGGTGGTTCCTGTGGTAATGATTGATGTTATAGTTGTGGATTATAAAAAATCACATACCATTAATGCCGGTATTAGTGCAGGATTGGGAAAAGCTCCCAAAGAAGTAGGAGGAACTATTTCTCCCGGAGTTGATTTTACACTAAGCACCGAATCGGTAAATGATCTGATTAATAATTTTAATGGTTTCGGCTTTCTGAATCTGGGAAAAGTTACTCCCAATTTTTACCTCAGCTTACAGGCCCTTGAAACAAATGGTATTCTTAAAACAAGGTCCACACCTCGCCTTGCAACCATTAACGGGCACGAAGCCTCTCTCAGCATTGGTGAAACTCAGTATTATCTGGAAATAGCCAACAATG
>JAHEZO010000119.1 GCA_023250995.1 Flavobacteriales bacterium
AAAAAAGCATGATGAGTGAAGAAGCTCAGGTGGAACTTGGCTTTATGTGACTGATTTTGGAAATTGAATTTTTGATAAATTATCGTTAATTTTGCAATTAAGTTAATGCCCACAATATTAACAATAAATGGATTTGTTTTCCATTTCTATTCAAGTGACAGGAAAGAGCCGATTCATGTTCATATTGAGAAGGGAGGAGGAAGTGCCAAAATATGGCTTGATCCTGAAATTAAATGGGCATTTTGCTATGGATTCAAATCAAAGGAACAAAAGCTAATTTTAAAAATTACGGATGAGAATTCAAAATTTCTTAAACAAAAATGGCATGAACATTTCGCAAAAAAATAATATTCGTTCTGAAAATGCTTTTGAACGCCTTATTAACGAAAATGGGTTGGGTATTATTGATTTGAAAATTTACCAGGAGCAGGATAGCATGATAGTTATCCTGAATAATGGCAATGCCATAAAAGTAAAATTATCAGAATTTCCAATTTTAAAAAAAACCTCCCCAAACACGCGTTCAAAATGGAAAATTATTTTTAACGGTAAAGGAATAGAATGGAAATCTTTAAACTTCGACATTAGTTTAAAAAATTTGCTTGAAGAAAACGCTGTTTATTCTGCATTGCAAAAATTGCAGAGTCCTTTCCCTGTAGAATTTGTTTAATTATCCTTTGGAAAACATCCTCAATAAAGTTGCTCAAAGCGGCATCCTTGAAATTAACCTCGAAGATTATTATCCCGCGGGTGAAAGGATTTTGTTTGATATGAAAAATCACCTTTTCAATGAACTGGTTTTAAGGGAAAAGGATTTTAGGGAATTTATTGCCGCCCATGATTGGACCCAATACCGAAATAAAAATGTGGCCTTGCATTGTTCTGCCGAAGCAATAATTCCAACCTGGGCCTATATGCTAGTTGCCTCAGCAATAGAGCCCTTTGCAAAAAAAATTGTATTTGGTGATTTGATCACTCTGGAAACAATTTTATGGCTTGAGTCAATGGAAAAAATAATTCCCGCTGGGTTCAAAGATGCAAGGGTGGTAATAAAAGGATGTTCAGATAAAATTTCGATTCCCGAAGCTGCTTATGTTGAGATAACCCGGAAACTAAAACCGCTGGTTAAATCCATAATGTATGGCGAACCCTGCTCTACTGTTCCGGTGTATAAAAAGAAAAATTAATTGGATGGGGGGCTTTGCACCTTCTGAATTTTTTTTACGGTTTTGTTTTGTTCTCCCACTACTTCTAGAAAATACATTCCTTCGGGCACCTCTTCAAAAGATATAATATTCTGAGAAAAAACTTGTGAAATCTTTTCTCCCAGCAAGTTAAAAATTGTGAGTGATTTAATCTTTTGATTTGCGCTGATGTTAATTACAGATCCGGTTGGGTTTGGATAAACTTGTGCTTCAAAAAAAATTGTTTTGAATTCATTTTTTGTGTTCATGGGAAGGTTTGACCGCTGAATTAGCTGGGCATGAATTTTATAATGCGGTTCGGTGTGCCCGTTGTAGTTATAATTACAATCCGGACAAGAACCGCCATTGGTACAACCCGGGTTGTTCGGACTACATGAGTTAAAATATTCGGCAAGTTTATATTCGTATTTTTCACTGGTTCCTTTAGTAATCATTGAAGTGACATCAAAATCATCAGGGTCTACGGCCTTTCCCGGGCACCAGTTTGCCCTGCTGTACTGCCAGGTACCCTGCTGGTTATTGCAAGTTGGGTTGTTGCCGCAATCGGTTCTCCATAAAAATTGAGAAAACACGGTATCATCATTAAACAAAAGGTAATGTGTTTTTGACGAAAATTCTGCGGCATTGTTCGTATTGCCTTGTCCGTGGCCTGTGTTCACCACTCTTATTATTGCCTGCTGAACATTTAAATCAGTGGAAATAAAAACGGGGGTTAGTTTTGGTGCCACAGGCTGGGTGGTGTCACCATAAACCAAATATTCATTCTGCCACAGATTATCAATTTTTACATAATTGTAGGTCGGGGTTCCTGCGATAAAATCAAAATAATAGGTGACCAGCCATGCAGGGTTTACCCAGGTATCAATAAAAGATTTCAGAATAACTGTATCGGTGAGCATATTCCGGTAATCTGTAACATCTACCGTCCAGCCACAGGCCTTTTTATAAGGGGTCATGTAGCGGGCAATTTCAAAATCTTCCCCGTTATTCACAATTTTCAGATTTGCAAAACGGTCCCATGGATCGCAGCCCCCGGTAGGGCAGGTTAATTGAATTCGAACATTAATTTTTGAATACATGCTTAAATCAGAGGGGAAAATAAACGTATCAACAACAGTCCGGGTATCATATCCCCCGCCAAATCTCTGGTGAACCTGAGAAAAGGTATTTATGGTGGTGTCGGTTTGGGATAAAATGGGGCTACATGTAATAACTGTGAGGAATAAAATGTAAATTTTTTTCATTCTTTATGCATTTACCAGTCCAACAATACTTTCAAAGAGAATTCTTCCGTCAGTATTTCCAAGTTCTGCATCCGCGGCCCTTTCGGGGTGGGGCATCATTCCAAAAATATTTTTTCCTGAATTACATATACCGGCAATATTTTCGAGAGAGCCATTGGGGTTAGCTTCTTCCGAAATTTTTCCATCTTCTCCACAGTACCTGAAAAGAATTTGGTTGTTGGAATTTAGTTCTTTTAGTAAATTTTCTCCTGCATAAAACCTGCCCTCGCCATGGGCAATGGGTATTTTTAATGGTTTATTCAAATCAATATTTGCAGTAAGGAGGGATTGATTTGTTTGGGCTCTGAGATATACATTTTTGCAGATGAATTTTTGATTTGAATTGTGAAGTAATGCTCCGGGTAACAAACCGGCCTCACAAAGGATTTGAAATCCATTGCAAACACCGAAAACAAATCCTCCTTTTGCAGCATGTTCCATCACCTTTTCCATAATGGGCGAAAAGCGGGCAATTGCACCTGAACGTAAATAATCCCCGTAAGAAAACCCTCCGGGAAGGATAATAAAATCACAATTTTTTAAATCTCTTTCTTTATGCCACAGCCGTTCTACTTTTTGTTGCATTTTGCTTTCAAGAACATAAATCATGTCCTCATCGCAGTTTGAACCGGGGAAAATTATAACACCAAATTTCATTTGAATGATTGGTTAATTGGTTTATTATTTAAAATCCTGCCCGTAAAATTAGAGAATAAAAGAAATCAAAAGAGTCAAAAATAATTCCATTGATAGATTACCATAATAATTATTAATATCGAAAAAATAATTTCTGATAAACCCTGCCGGATATTTAAAAACATATTTGAAAAAATGATGCTTAGCGGAATGGCAGCAAAGCAAAAATGGAAAATATTTCCTGCAGGGGCCATTACAAAAGAAATAACCGATAAAGCTGTAAACCACAAAAACAACCTGAATCCGCTCCGAATACTTGCTTTATTCCTGGCCATTTCTGCAAAAAGCGGGGATAAAGAAATTAGTAAAACTATAAACAGAAAGGCGGCAAGGACGTAAAATGATTTTAAGAAATAAATTTCAGCCGGGCCATCGGTTTGGAAACCGGGAAAAATATAGTCAGAGAAAAAACTTTCTTTGTTCCCAAAGCAATAATAATAGATTGCTGTAAATAAATAAGGTAATATTAATCCTGTACAAGATATGAACCAATCCCGAATGGAAAAGGAACGAAAAGTGGCCAGAGAAATCCAAACAAAAACGACAAATAAGGCGGAGGGAAAATAAAACAGAGATGCAACGGAAACAAACAACGCACTGTCGAATGCGGCCGAAGATCCGTTTACATCACCCAGCATTTGAAATCCTCTCCGCAATGCCAAAATCAAAAACAGATTTGCCAGCACCACGGGGTGGAAGCACAATGTTTCGGGGATGCAAGACATAAGCAAAACATAAAGTAGCCCAGGAAGGTAGGATTGGTTTTTTAATAAATGCAACTGATGGATTGTAATATTGAGGAGAATTGCCCCGGAAAAAATTAATAGTATGGATATAATTTTCGAAAAGAGACCATACAATGAAAAAAATTTTGACAGTGGAGAGGCACAATAATAAATAAACTCTTTACCGCTGAGGATTGAAGGCAGCCAAAGTGCAGCTGCAATAAACAATAATGAAAATCCCAGTGCCGGATTATTGGCTTTATAAATCCTGATTAACAAAAGTTTTTTTTTATATTTGCCGAAACAAAAAAATTAATTATGTCTTTCACTGAAATAGTAAATGGAACCGGAGAATTGATTCAATCTTCCTTTTTAATCCTCAAATCACTGAAACAAACCCCAAATATTATTTTTATATCAGTTTTCAGCGCCCTTTTTATCGGTTGGGTAATTAAAATGGTAAAATACAATAAGGAAGCCGAAAAATCCGGTTCAATGAAATAATTGAAATCCTCAATCTCTTTTTCCGTTTGCCTTATTAATTTTCATTAGGTCTTTTCCAATATCCTTTCTGAAATACATTCCGTTGAATTTAATTTTTTTAATGTTTTCATAAGATTGCCCAGCGGCTTCAGAAATGTTTTCACCAAAGGAAGTTACCGCCAATACTCTTCCCCCGGTTGTAATTGTCTGATTTCCTTTTTTAAAGTTTTTATTAAGGCCGGTTCCGGCATGAAAATATATGGTTGATTCATCTTCCTTATTTTGCAATTCCGAAAGGTCTTTTCTACCCTTTTTATTAAGAAAGTAAACCGGAATTCCTTTTTTATAATCTCCGGGATAGCCGCCCGAGGACAGCATCACAGTGGTAGCTGTGCGTTTATCAATTTTTACAATGGATTTTTGCAGAGTCTGATTGGCCATGGCACAAAAAACGTCTACAATATCCGATTTAATTCTTGGAATCACCACCTCTGTTTCCGGATCACCCATCCTGCAATTATATTCAATTACGTAAGGAGTATAAAAATTTCCTGATTTTGATTTTTTTTTCTCAGCTCCATTTTTCGAAGGCGAGGGGTGAGAGGGTACAGCCATCAACCCAATAAAAATAAACCCCTTGTAAACAATACCCTCTTTTTTTAATCCTTCAATGGTTGGAATAATAATCTGATTTTCTACTTTTTTCAAAAAGGTTTTATCGGCAAACGGCACCGGTGAAACAGCTCCCATTCCTCCTGTGTTAAGGCCAGTGTCCCCATCACCAATCCGTTTATAATCCTTTGCCGAGGGAAGAATTTTGTATGATTTCCCATCCGATAAAACAAAAACTGAAAGCTCAATCCCCGGGAGAAATTCCTCTATTACCACTTTTGAGGATGCTGAACCGAATTTTCCACATAGCATTTCTTTCAACTCTTTTTTAGCTTCTTCAATCGTGTGTGGGATAATCACTCCTTTCCCTGCGGCAAGGCCATCTGCTTTTAAAACAAAGGGGGGCCTCAAAGTTTCTAAAAATTTTATTCCTTTTTTTAAAGTCGTTTTATTAAAGGTTTGATATCTGGCAGTCGGGATATGGTATTTCTCCATAAATTTTTTTGAAAAATCTTTACTTCCCTCCAGTTGTGCTCCGTCTTTTTGCGGGCCGATAACCGGAATGGAAGCAATTTCCGGATTGCCTAAAAAATAATCATGGATGCCTTTAACCAGAGGGTCTTCGGGCCCCACCACAACCATTGAAATTTTTTCTTTTAAAACAAAATCCTTTATGGATGGAAAATCGCTGGGGTTAATAGGTACATTGGTACCGCATTGCAAGGTGCCTGCATTTCCGGGGGCAATAAAGAGTTTTTTACACCTGGGACTTTGTTTTATTTTCCAGGCAAATGCATGTTCGCGGCCGCCTGAGCCGAGGAGGAGAATATTCATTAATATTTTTAATTCAATATTTTAAAAACAATATTTAAAAATTAAAGCAAAAAAATCATTCCTTCTTCACCCTCTTAATGCTGCAACCAACTGCTTTGGTTTCACCCGGGTCAATGGGTTTCCCTTTAGCAAGGTTTTCAATGGCATTTCCCAGATAATTTACGGTGGCTTGTTTCCCCTTTTTTCCCTCGGTATCATCAATTGAACCCCGGTAAGCAAGTTTAAAATCCTTATCAAAAAGAAAAACATGTGGTGTTGATTTGGCACCAAAGGCATTCGCAATTTCCGAATTTTCATCGGCTGCATAATAACAGGAATAATTTTTTTCGGTGGCATGCTTTTTCATTTCTTCCATAGAGTCATCGCCCTGGCGTTTAGCTTCATTGGAGTTAATAAGCACCATTCCTATTTTATATTTTTCACAAACCCCGGAAAGGCCGGGATATCTGTCTTCCCAGGCCAAAACAAAGGGGCATGTATTGCAGGAAAATATCACCAGCAAACCGTTTTCTTTTTTTATTTCGGCTAAAGAAATTTCTTTGCCCGAAATATCATGCATCTTCAGGTCGGTTTTGGGAGCCATTGTACCTAATGCAATTGACTCAGAATTTTTTTCTTCTCCGGCAAAACCGAAAAAAAAGAAAATAATTATGGTAAAAAGAAAGGATGTAAAGGGTTTCATAAAAAATGTTTTTAAGTTATTTGAATTGCAGATTTTTTAAAAAAAAGAACACCCCCCCGATTGATATGTGCCAATAATTCCGGGTTTGAAATAGTTGAATAATTTATCACATCGAATTTATAACGGAATGTTGCCATGTTTTTTCTTTGGCAATTTCTCTGCTTTATTTTCCAGCATTTTATATGCTTTTATAAGTTTTTCTCTTGTTTGATGTGGCTTGATCACTTCATCTACATAACCCCTTGCCGCAGCACGGTAAGGGTTGGCAAACATTTCGGCATATTCTTTTTCCTTTTCCTTTATGGTTGCCTGTGGATTTTTGGCCTTTTGAATTTCATTTTTAAAAATAATTTCTGCTGCTCCTTTTGCTCCCATCACCGCTATTTCGGCTGTTGGCCAGGCATAATTCATGTCGGCCCCAATATGTTTTGAATTCATTACATCATAGGCTCCCCCGTATGCTTTGCGGGTAATTACAGTAATGCGGGGCACAGTAGCCTCGCAAAAGGCAAACAAAAGTTTTGCCCCATTTGTAATTATCCCATTCCATTCCTGATCGGTGCCGGGAAGAAAACCCGGAACATCCTCAAACACCAGTAAGGGAATATTAAAACAATCGCAAAACCTCACAAAACGGGCTGCTTTCTGTGAAGCATGAATATCAAGTACGCCAGCCAGCACAGCGGGTTGGTTTGCAACAATTCCAATAGATTTTCCTGCCAGTCTCCCGAAACCAACTACCATATTTTCTCCGTAATTTTTATGGACCTCAAAAAATGTAAGTTCATCAATTACCCCATCAATTACCTCTTTTATATCATAGGGCTGATTTGGGTTTTCGGGAATAATATTATCAAGCAATGGCCTTACCTCATTTCCTCCTTCGTAAGGCAGTGAGGGGGGGGCATCCTCGCAATTCTGGGGCAAATACGAAAGCAGGGTTTTTATTCCTTTTATGCATTCAATTCCATTGGGAAAAGTAAAATGGGTAACTCCTGATTTTGTGGCGTGAGTCATTGCACCTCCTAATTCTTCATGAGTTACATTTTCATGAGTTACGGTTTTTACAACATTTGGCCCGGTAACATACATGTAAGAATTATTTTCCACCATCATTATAAAATCTGTGAGGGCGGGTGAATAAACCGCACCGCCTGCACAAGGCCCCATGATGGCCGAAATCTGAGGAACCACCCCTGAGGCAAGGGTGTTTTTGTAAAAAATGTTTGCATAGGCAGCCAGCGAAACAACACCCTCCTGTATCCTTGCACCTCCGGAATCATTCAACCCGATTACAGGTGCTCCGTTCTTCATGGCCAGATCCATTATCCGGCAAATTTTTTCTGAATGTGCTGCGGCAAGCGAACCTCCCAAAACGGTAAAATCCTGTGCATATACGTATACCAACCGGCCATTGATTGTACCGTAACCTGTTACCACTCCGTCACCCAAAAACTGCTGCTTATCTAACCCAAAATTTTTAGACCGGTGTTTCACCAGCATACCGATTTCTTCAAACGAGCCTTCATCCATTAAAAAATGCAGGCGCTCCCTGGCGGTAAGTTTTTTCTTTTTATGCTGGGCTTCTATCCGGTCTTTCCCACCCCCGAGTTTTGCTTCGGCAATTTTTTCCTCCAGTTGGGCAAACTTGTTGTTCATACGCTGAGATTAGAGGTTGGCTTTTTCAATTACAGGGAGTAAAAATATAAAAATTACGATGAATGAAATGACTGCATTTTGGCAATATATTTTCCAATGATATCGAATTCAATATTTGCCATATTTCCTGGTTTAAGATAATTGAAATTAGTGTTAAAATAGGTGTAGGGGATGATGGCCACAGAAAAAGTATTTTCACTGCAATCAATTACAGTTAAGGAAACACCATTAATACAAATAGAACCTTTTTCAACCACCAGTTTGGTATTTTGATTTTTTTTTGAAATAATTTGAAATGAAAATACCCAACTCCCGTTTTCCTCCCTGATTGAAATTACCTTGGCTGTGCAATCCACATGGCCCTGTACAATATGCCCGTCAAATCTGCCATCGGCTTTCATGCAACGTTCAAGATTTATTTTATCACCCTTCTTAAGGAATTTTAAATTTGATTTCTGCAGGGTTTCGAGTATGGCTGTAACAGTATAAAACCCAGGTTTATTTTCTTTTTTTTTGCTTCCGGTCAATTGTGCGGGATTGATTTCAGTTACTGTGAGGCAAACCCCGTCATGAGCAATGCTTTGATCAACTTTAATTTCTTTAAGGAAAGGAGCGCGGATTGAAATGTGAAGGTTTGATTTTTCTTTTTTTAGAGCCGTTACAATTCCTGTACCTTCAACAATGCCAGTGAACATACAATGCTGGTTTTATGATTTTTTTTTGGAAATTGATTTTATCAGTTTTTTCTTATTACAGACTTCCCACTTCTGACTTCCTTCCTCCGACTTCTGACTTCCGACTCCCGTCTTCCGACTCCCGACTTCCCACTCCTAGTTATTTTGCTGCCCCCCGTTTCCATTTTCCAAAAGGAGATGAAAATACCCCTTTAAAACTTTTGTTTCAATGCCCGAAAGATGAATTTCGTGAACCTGGCAAACATAATAATATACTCCTGAAGGGCACATTTTTTTTGATTTGAAATTTTTTCCATCCCACATTATTTTTGGTTCAGTGGTTTCAAAAACAAGCTGTCCCCAACGATTGTATATCTGCATGTTTACTGATTCAACAAATTTATAGGGAAACGGCCTGAAAAAATCATTTTTCCCATCCTCCCCTGGGGTAAAGATATTAGGCAGTTCATACTCGGGGCAATTATCAACACAAACGGAATCACTCCTTGTGCTTTCATTGAGGTTTGTATCAATGGCCGAAACCGAATAACAACCGGCAATGGAAGTAAGATTTCTGTTTAAAAAACTCGTGTCCACCGAAGAATTTATAGTTTCAATAAGTGACATTTCGCCCCCAAATAAAGGGGTGAAATAAATTTTATATCCTGTTACATCATCTGCACATTTATTGTTGGGATTATTCCACGTTAAAGTATTTTGAAACAAATTGCAATCAGCCTGAATATCTAAAGAATCAAGACGGCAAGGAGGTACATTATCATAGGGCCTGTTACAATGAATTTGCGAATTATTCAAAATGGTGTCAATAATTCCGGGAGAGGAATAAGTTCCGAAGGATCGAACATAATAGCAATATTCTTCTCCGTTTACTAATCCCGTATCTTTATAATTTTGGACTGATACCCCGGCAAGAAAATCAAAAGTTCCGGCAGGGTTTTTTTTGTAAACAAAATACTTTGAATTCGACCATGGAACATGTTCTTCCCAGCTCAGGTTAAGAGCATTGTCAGTTGGTGCAGAGGAAAGAAAAACAGAAGAAGCATTGGTAGTGCTTCCAACAAGTGAACCATTGCTCCAGAGTTCAATTTTGTATGTATTGGATTTACCAAAAGTGTTGAGGGGGAGGGTATCAATAAAAAAGGTGTCAGTGAGGGCCAGCTTGGTATTTGAACTGGTTTGGCCCGAAAAAATCAGTGCAGGATTAAATCCATCGGATCGGTAAATTTTATATTGATATGGTGGATGATATTGATTTAATGTATCTAATTGTTTTGGCATGGCCCACATGATGGAATCTTTTCCATTGAGGGGATCTGTTACAAAAACCGAAACATTGGTTATCACCGGAATGTCATTTATTAGTTCAGTGCAAAATTCTTCAGAAACCACATTTTCGGAACCGTTGGCAAGGCAAGCAACAATTACATAGCAGTATTTTTGTCCGTGAACAAGGCCTGCCCCATGATTGTTGTCAGTGTAAGTATTCCCGGTAACATTACTGCAAGTTTCAGTGAGAGAGTATCCTGTTCCTGAGGGTAATCCTGTTTGACAATTACCCGGGTTGAAACCGGAGGAATCAATCCTGCGGTAAATCTGGTATCCTGTGGCATTGCAAAAACTTGTTTCCCATGTGAGAATAATATTGTTTCCCTCCGGAACTGCAATTGGATTTTTTACTCTTGGAGCAATCACATTTATTCCAAGCGTATGGTAATCCACCAGGGGTACAATGGCATTATCATCTTCTGCCCTAAAAATTACATTATAAGAATTATTCCTTACATGCATACAGTTTGTTTCCCAGTGAAAAATAGAACTTACGGTAGAATCACCGGTAGTTGGCTGAATAAATTCAGCTGGGCTGTTTGCAATGGAAAGGGGTTCTCCGCTGGCAGTAAGGGTAACATTGTCACCGTTTGGGTCAGTTGCCGATATCAACGTGTCAATTATTTCACCTGCAAAAACACAAAGCTGTGAGGGGGCAAAAATAACAGGAGGGTCGTTTTTGCACTCGCAGTCAACCTCTATTTGCATATCTCTCAAAACGCTCCCTATTTTACTTCCATTTCTGAATTCTTCAATTAATATGGCAACATTAAATTCTTCTTCTTCCGGGCTGGTGCCACCTTGTGGGCAGCAAACAGGGGTACTCCATGAAAGAAGGCCGGTGGAAGAATTAATAGTTAAGGTACTTGACGTACAACCCGGGACATTGTTTGGAAAAGAATAATCAGGGATTAAAGCTCCTCCGGCCCCCCGGTTGGGCAAGAGTGAAAAAACCAGAGAATCCCCATCCGGGTCATGAGCGCCCGGGTTATGTTCAAAAAGCAAATTAGCACATGCAACATCTACGGGTGGAAAATCGAGCACAGGTGAATTATTTACTCCCCCAAAAGGACTTATATATAAATAAGTTTCAATATAAAATGAAGTGTTCACTGAATTAGGAACATTTACCACATCGGCATTTCGATTTGGATCATCCACCGAAATTTTATAAATGCCAGGGCCCGGGAACCCATGTTGAATCCTGTAAATGTTAATTTTGATATCCGGGTTGCCGGGAAAAATTTCCCCGCAAAAATTACATGAGTTATCTTCACAACCCTGGGTAGTCGGACAAGGCCCTCCATTAGTTCTTTTAATGGTGTCGGTGGGCGAGCCGTCACCGTAATTAATTTCAATCTCACAGCGGTCGGCCTGGCAGGAGGAAGCCCGGGTGTAAGTAGTAACCGTTATTTCATAATTATC
>JAHEZO010000266.1 GCA_023250995.1 Flavobacteriales bacterium
TTAGAAACAATAACCAAAATGATTTTTCACATTTCTATCAGATGATAGATGTTCTTATCCTTGACGACATTCAGTTTTTTGCAGGAAAAGAAAGAACTCAGGAGGTGTTTTTTAATATCTTTAACCACCTTCATCAAACCGGAAAACAAATTGTTCTCACCTCCGATAAGCCTCCCATCGAAATGCAGGGAATGGAACAACGCCTTTTATCACGTTTCAAATGGGGATTATCAGCCGACCTTCAGGTGCCCGACCTTGAAAGCAGGATCTCCATTCTTGAAAAAAAGATGTACAATGAAGGATTGGACCTGCCGAAAGAGGTAGTGGAATACCTTGCCTACAGCATCAGCACAAACATCAGAGAACTTGAAGGAGCACTTGTATCTCTCATTGCACAATCATCACTGAATAAAAAAGCAATCACCCTTGAACCTGCCAAACAGATGATTGACAAGTTTGTAAAAAACACTGCCCGCGAAGTATCCATTGATTATATTCAGAAAATTGTGTGTGATTATTTTAATCTGCCCATGGAACTTCTTAAATCCAAAACCCGCAGGAGAGAAGTAGTACAGGCAAGGCAAATTGCCATGTTCTTTGCAAAGAGGATGACAAAATCTTCGCTCGCCAGCATTGGAGCCCAGTGCGGAGGAAAAGATCACGCCACGGTACTCCACGCATGCAAAACAGTAAATAACCTTTTAGATACTGATAAGCGGTTTAAAATTTACATCAGTGAACTCGACAAAAAAATAAGCATCCAGTAAAAGATGGTTTTTAAACAAAAAAAAGTCAGCCGCTGAGCTGACTTTTTTTTTGGGAGGTTGGGAAAGGAAAACTTACACCATTTAAACAAATAAAACAATCTTTTCCTACCCTCACCCTTTTTTCCCTGAAGGGATCAACGCTCAAGAGTAAGTGGGCTGGTCCCTTCAGGGATCATGGGTGCGGGAAGGAAGAAATTAAAATAAATGTCTAAATGGCATTATTTTGTAATTACAAACTGAGGGTATAAAAAAAACGAACCACAAAAACCACATAGGAAACATAAGAAAAAATCACTTAGAAAAATTACCTAAGCGAATGTCTATATGTTCTATGTGCCTTATGTGGTGCAAAATAATAACCTGAGTTTTGCATAAAAAGAAAGTGCAAACACAGATTTTTGTTATTGAAAGAAAGCCACTAAATCGCTAAAACACAAAATCCCTCTAAAAATTTTGAGGGATTTAGAGCTTTTGTGTTTTTGTGTAGCAATTATAAAGATAAACAAAAATCTCATCAGGAATTTTACCGCCTCCTTTTCAACTGCCCATCCAGAATCTCCAGTCCTTTTTCAAAAGAATGGGGTTTATAATCCAATTCAGAAAAAGCTTTTGTTAAAATAAAACCCGTTCGGGGAGGGCGTTTTGCCGGCTGGTTTAAGGTGTTTGATTTAATGGGGTTGATAAGTGATTTATCTAATTTCCAGAAATCCGCCACCCGTTGAACCAATTCAAGAATACTCATAATATCTTTTCCCGAAACATGATAAATTCCTGTGGCTCCTTTGAGTGCTGCCGAAATGCAGGCATCTGCAAGGTCTTCTGAAAGGGTAGGGGAGCGGAATTGATCATCCACCACATTAATTTGTTTTTTTTTCTCCAGAGAATCCTTTGCCCATAGCACCACATTAGAGCGGCTCATATTATCAACAACACCATAAATAATAATGGTGCGGATTATTGCCCATTTAATTTTACTCTGTAAAATAATCCTTTCGGCCTCATATTTTGATTTTGAATAAAAACTGAGCGGGTTGGGATCGTCCGTTTCCTTGTAAGGGCCTTTTTCTCCGTCAAAAACAAAATCGGTGGAGAGATGAATGAAATGGCAATTTTTTATTTTGCCTGAAGATTCTCCGGCCGAAATTTTTGCATATTCTATCAGTTCAATAAAATTTTGAACAGATTTTACATTCAGGTTCCAGCAGGCCTCTTTTTCAAATTCGCAGGCATCCACATTGGTCATGGCAGCTGTATTTATCACAACATCCGGCTGGTGGGTGAGCATTATTTTCTGCAACTCTTCTTTTTGAGTTATGTCGAGTGATTCATAGATATAATCCTCTTTATTAATCATCCTGTTTTCACCCTTTGATGTGGCAATGATTTGCACATCCTGCCTTTTTAATAATGCGCAAACCAGCTTTTGCCCAAGCAGGCCGTTGCTTCCGGTGATAAGAATTTTTTTGCTGCTCATATTTTTTTAAATATTTTTTGAAGAAACCTGCCAAGTTTTCCCAACCTTTCAATATTTTGAGAGATGGGGGCATTGGAAAAATCCCCAAACTGAAGAATGCTTTCTTCAATATCCAGGGCAATTTGCTGAGGATAAATAATGATAAAGCTGATATCTCCGAAAAATTTTCCTAATTGCCTGGGTACATTATCAAAGTAATTATGGTAAGAAACAGAGCCGCTTCGGGCATTTATCACCACTAACAGGTCATCAGGAGTAACCATTTTATAGAGGGCGTCCAATTTTTTCCAGTGTACAAACATTTGAAACTCGGCAGTCATCCGCGGTTTTAATTCTGTAATCATTGGTTTTATCACATCGGCCGTTTTTTTTGAACAGAAGAAAATGAGCGATGCTCCTGTTTGTTTGGCAAGCCGCTTTGATTTTCGGACCCATCGTTTAAAACTGATTTCTTTTTCGGCATTTGGCGGAACCGCAACAACAATTCTTTTAACTGTATTTAGGGGATGAATTATTTTAGTTACCAATACCATCTGTTCAGAATTCCGCAAAAGATCATCCAGGGTTGTTCCGAAAATCCGGTCGGTGGTATTATTTTTTCCATGCCATCCGATAACGATATCAGAAATATTTAATTCCTTGGCCGCCCTTAAAATTCCGTTTGCGGCATTTAAATCCACTTTGGTAACAACTTCGGTTTTACTATCAGTGGCCGAAGCGTGCATGGCAGCTTTTTCGAGCATCCTGTTGCTGATGATAATTTTTTCTTTTGCATCTTCATCATCTCTCACCACGGCCAAAGGAAAAATTGGTTCTTCGGAGTTTGGCCTTTTAATCATAACCGCAAAATCAATAAGGGGCTCAATATTATTTGGGTTAGAGATAGGGACAAGAATTCTTTCGGGAGGCTCGTTGGATTTTCTTGTAATGAGTGTTTCATCAATAGCAAGTTTTCTTCCGGCCGATTCGGTTATAAAGGAACTTACCAAACAGGTTACAAGGATTAGAAGGATGGTGCCATTGAGCACGTTTTCATTTACTATGCCTGCTTTGAAACCAATTAAAATTATTGCAATGGTGGCAGCTGCTTTGGCAGTGCTAAGTCCGAAAAGAAGTTTTCTCTGGGTAGGGGAGTATCCGAATATTTTTTGTGTGATGAATGCGGCCAGCCATTTGGTGATGAGAGTAACCGCAATAAAAGTAGCCGCAATGGTAAGGGCTTCTTTTCCGCTGAAAAGAATTTTCATATTCACCATCATCCCCACGCTGATCAGAAAGAAAGGGATAAACAAAGAGTTCCCCACAAATTCAATCCTGTTCATAAGGGGTGAGGTTCGCGGGATTAGTTTATTTAGTGAAAGGCCGGCAAGAAAGGCTCCGATGATGGGTTCAACTCCTGCAAGCTGGGATAGGAATGCTGAAGCAAAAACCATGGCAAGGACAAAAATAAATTGGGAAATGTTGTCGCTAATTACATTTCGGAAAAACCATTTGCCGATTATCGGGAAAAGCCATAAAACAGTAAAACCGAAAACGGCCAGAGACAAAATGAAACGCAGGATAAACTGAAGGTCGATGGTACCCTGGGAGGTACTTAAAAGGATTGCCATTAGCAGGAGTACTGCCGTATCTGCAACAATTACTCCTCCCACGGCCACCATAACCACTTCATTTTTTGTTACACCAAGGCGGCTAACAATCGGATAGGCCACCAGGGTATAAGTTGAAAACATATTGGCAACAAACATTGAGGCGAGTAAATTCATTTCAAGTAGATAGTGGCAAACCATGATTCCGGCCATGATGGGAATGGCGAACACCAATCCTCCGAAAATAAAACTGCGCATCCGGTTTTTTCTGAATTCTTCCATGTCGAGTTCAAGGGCCGCAAGAAACATGATGTAAAGAAGGCCAACGGTACCAAACAAAACAATGCTTGAATCGCGAAGGAGAAGGTTGAAACCGAAAGGGCCAATTACCACACCGGCTATTATAAGGCCGATGATACTGGGAACTTTTATTTT
>JAHEZO010000267.1 GCA_023250995.1 Flavobacteriales bacterium
GACCACCATTCATAAAAATTATTTTTTTTTCGATAGAGGCAAACCTCATTCAATCCATGTAAAAAAAAATGATAATTATCATCCTCCATAAAATGAGGGAAATGGAAAGAGAAATGGCCTACCAGGAAAAAATAATAACCGCAAATTTTTATTATTCTTTTTTCCACAGCAGTTTTTTCCCGAATCCCAACCGGTAATCGGTGAGCTTAAAAAAGTCAGGTTCAATTACCCAAAGGGTGGATGGGTGGAGAATTGCCATCGGGTAAAGCTTATGGTAATTGAAGATGCATTCTTTTTTTGTTGAATCTTCAGGTTCAAATATTTTACCGGTAAACTGCAGTCCCTTCACCTTAGCAATGCTTACATTCTTTGGAAGAATGGTTCCTGAAACGCAGTCATTCAAAATTATTTCCTGAATGTGCCTTGTAGTTTTATCCGACATAAAGCACATTAAATTTTTTTCGGGAATATAAACATAGAAAACCGCTGCACAGTAGGGTTGGTTTTGTGATGAGGATGCAATGGTCATCACATCATTTTCGGAGATAAATTCGGTGATTCGTTGAGGAATGGTCATAACGCGGAAAATTGATTTTTTCAAAAACAAAAAAGCCCCGTACACCGGAGCTCTTTGCTTTTTTTACCCATATCTTTCACCTCGGCAAAAATTTCATTTCATTTTGCCTTGACGAAAGACAAGGGAGCTCTTCTTGTTACTCCTTAACAAACTTAATTCGCTTTGAATTTTGTAAATAAATCACTTCGCAGAAATACATTCCCTTGGGCAGATGTGAAATGACTACCTGCTTCGGTAAGGAGGAATGGTTTTCATCCGTTTTATCGGTTGCAACTTTTTCTCCAAGAGCATTATAAATATTAACCCTCGTTACATCCCTTTTTTCGGATGGTGAACTAACGATTAAGAAATCGGAAGCCGGGTTGGGGTAGAGGATAAAACTTTCTTCCGGTGAACTTTCATAAATGAAAACCGGCTGAGATTTAAATTTAATGTCATCCACAGTCAGTTTTGCACCTACAAATGAAACGATAGTATCCGATACAATGGAGGATTGAAACTGAACAATTACAGTATCGGGAGCAATGGTTAAATTAAATGGCATCAAAACGGATTGATAAGATGAGGCAACAGGAAGATATTGCATTATTCCTGAAGAAATATTTCCATTATTTTTAAAAGTGATATTAACGGTGGCCTTGTCACCGGTTTGAGCGGGAGTATATTTGTAATAAAAAACAAGCGTATCAATCTGCTGAGAAAAAGGCTGGCCCCCTTGTAAAACGCAAGGCCCGCCCTGGTTACATTCATAATTGCCGGTACTTACATAGCCGGCCTGTGCAGTTTGATTACCATTTTTATCACTTAAAATAGTTGAAACTTCAAGAGCATAATTTCCGCTTTTTGCATCGGTACTTTGCTTTACACTGAGCGGGCCTGAGGTGTACCAGCCCGAAGGAAGGGTTATGCTTGTGTTTTGCCAGTTTTCGAAATCGCCATTGAATTCAGCAGGTTGGCTGGTAACCCCTGTAAAAGAAACACTATCCAGCTGAAACATACTTCCGGGGATTGCAACGCCACTCATAAAATCGCTCGAAACAGCACCAAACCACATTGAATCGGGGTTTACTGCCAGAGGTGGAGTAAAATCAATATTAAAACCGGTATAGGAAGAATTTGTTCCGTAAAATTTTGCGCTATAGAATCCAATAGGGTTGCCCGCAAGGCTGAAATTAACCAGTATTAATGCCGAATCGCCCGCAGGAATAGCTGATTTGTAAAACCCTTTCAAGCCGGTGGGTTTCTGGCTGTAAGGTATTCCGCCATGCTGAGGAGGGCCATTGGGAGCGGGAACATTAATTACATAGCCGACACAGGGATTTGAACTATCTCCACCGGTGGTTAATTTTACGGCTAAGGAGCCATGATAGGCATCGGTAGTTTTTACACAATTAAAAGGGACGTTGCATTTTAAAAATGCCTCAGGATTTGAGGTCTCAACAAAATATTGGGGTTGCTCAAAGGTAGTTGAGTTCCAGTTTTCAAAACCTCCGTTGGGAACAGATTGAGAAATACAATTTCTCGAAATTATCAGGATGAATAAGGGTAAAAATTTTTTCATAGTATTTTAGTTTATGAAGGGGTTAATAATTAACAAAAATAATTTATTTTTTTTATTCTCCAGATAATTTTACAAATGGAGGGATGATTAATTTTTGATGTGGTGCACTCGTAATCTTAATCTTTAATCCTAATCCTTAAACTTTTTTCAATAATTCAAAAGTCAAGATTTAATCATGAAAAACTTGAATTTTATCATTACAAATTAGGTGAACTCCTGCCTGCGGTGGGATTGCCATCGTTGCGGTGTGCCGGTTTGCAGCGGTTACTTTAGGTTAACAGATTAGGATTACAGATTTGGATTATGTCAATAATTACACTTTAGAACATCAAAATTATTTTATCCCTTTTTTGGTGTCCTCCTGCAGTTCATCAATGCTATTTAACTGATAAACCTCGGTGCTGCTTGCATATCAATGTCCAGCTAAATACTGCAATTTTCGGATTTTGTGAACTTTCTTCCAGTTGAAATTACCAATGTGGGCCTTTGATTAAGATAATTTATTTTCGGATTGATTTCTTAAAGGATGGAATCAATAAAAAAATCCAATTATTAGGGGCTGCATTGTTTTTTTACTCTTATCTCCTTTCTCTGCCAGGTCTGCTTTGCTTATTCTAGCGCGCAAGACCCGGCAGCACTCAAAAAGACCCGGCAGCACCTAAAAAATTGAGCTATTCATTTGTAAGCTGATTGGTGTATGGGTTGTTTCTTATTTACTCCTTGTTCTGATATATCTTTTTTTTGGATTACGCTGAGTCCGGATGACTGCATAAACTACAATATTCCGAACTCCTATTTCGTAGATGATGATGTAAGGAAAACGATTGACATACCCGTGCCTTAGCGATTTCTTTTGTACCTGAAAACTGTGTGGATTTGATTTAATTATGGCCAGGGTTTTTTCAACTTCCTCTATAAATTTATCGCCAAGTGATGAAAGATGGTTCTCATACCAAAGAGCTGCTTCTACCATATCTCCTATGGCTTCCTCCCTGATGACAAGGTCCAAAGTCATTTAGCCAGCCTGGATTTGATTATTTTTTTTGCCTCCGCCCAGCTATAGCTCTTTCCTTCTCCTTTTTTATAGGTTGCTATTCGCTTTTCTATTTCCACTTCTTGTGGTTTACTTAATTCATAATCGTATCCGACTAATTTTTTAGACAATATCGTGTACACGGCTTCTAAAAAATGCGGGTCTTTTATTTTTTCTACGGCCTGATGTATGTTGCTTTTTAATCCTGCTGTTGTCATGATATTTAGGTTTTTTTGATTACAAAGATAACGACCAAGATTGATTTTAGTTTATTTTTCTGGTAATTTTAAAAAAGTGATCAAATTCTCTTTTTACCAACTGGGTTTCCACTCCAACTTCTCTGGCAAGGATTATCCGTCAGAAATTGAATGGGAATTTATTTTCGAATGGATTTCTTTTTTTTCTGCCAGGGGTGTCTTGTTTATGCACTTGCGCAGGATCCAGCAGCACTTAAAACCTTCCTTCTTCTTGTGTATCTGGGCCCTGCCATATACTGCACTTTTCTTATGTGGTGAACTTTTAGCAAGTTGGAATTACTATTGTTTGGATTTGATTAAGGTTTTTGTTTTCGGATTGATTTCATAAGGGAGAGTTTCAATAAAAAAGCCCCTTTTATCCGGGGCTATTCGCTTCTCTTTTCGCTGCCAGGTCTGCTTTGCATATGCACTCACACTAGACATGGCAGCACCTAAAAAAAACACCAGGATTTTATTGGGGTGTTCTGTTTTTTTTCTTTCCCGGCTTCTATGTGTTTTAGTTCATAAATAAAAAAGCCCCATTCTCCGGGGCTTTTTGTTTTTTTCTGCCAGGTCTGCTTTGCATATGCACTCATACAAGACCCGGCAGCACTTAAAAACTGGTAGCGTTTGCCTTCGTTATCACTGTCTAAAATTCGTTTGGGCATTAGTTTACCATAGGGGTCATAATCTTCAAAATTAATCTTGGTGGAGCATTAACTGCAACCCATACTTGCTCCGCAGTTAAGGCATTTGTAGCAGGAACCCGAGCGTATGGTAATGTGTCCGCAGGTTCCGCACACGGGTGCATCTCCCATCATGTTTCCGAGAAACTCCTGGGTTGGGTTTCC
>JAHEZO010000268.1 GCA_023250995.1 Flavobacteriales bacterium
TGTTAAAATTTACAGAAGAAAGAATTGATGCACCTGCAGCGTCTCTGATTTCCGCTTTTAAGCCGGAACCAAGTGAAGGGATGTCGGTTTTTACCCAAACTTTAACAAGCAAACCTTTATTTCGAATTTGATCCGTTGTAATCATAGTTGTTAATTCAACACCTTTGGGGCATTGCTTAAGTTTGAGAGATTTCATCCCAGAATGGGAAATGGTGTCACAAAGTGTCCCGGTGGAAGTATTACTCACCATACCATCTTCAAAAAAGAAAGGGGGAAGATTTGGATACGTATTTTCAAAACTCTCAAACAATACCGAACCATAGTCGCTGTTTTGGGCCACTAAATATGGCAATGTATTATAATAACCGAATTTAGCTGCGCTTTTTATCCCAAGAATATTTTCTTCTTCCAAAGCATTGCCGTCAGGTGAATATTTTTTTACGGTGTTTAGTCTGTACCAAGCATCGCCCTTATTTGCCTGTATGGTTTTCCAGTTGAACAATTCAAGAAGGTATGTACCGGAGTTGAAGTTTTTTGCGGTGCTTGAAGAGGTGTATGCCGATGAAAGCCCTTGTATGCTTGTGTTAAATGCATAATCCGCATCCATTCTCCATTTTCCTTTTTCTCCTGTTTCAAACAAATTGGGAATTCCAGGTAGGGAACCATAATAAATGTTTGGATTATATGGCCAGTTATCGCTGTAGGTTTTTGCATTACAAGCAACAACATTGGCAACAGTCCGGCCCGGATATTCTTCAGTGCAGAATTTAATGCAGCCAACTTCCTGTGGAAAACAGTTGTTGTCGGCTGCAAAATAAATGAGATTGGCTGTACTTGAATCTATAGCAAATTTTCCTGGCCCACCCGACATCTGGAGGGGGTGGGAACAGATTAGTAAGGGAGGTCCTTCAGTTCCTGGATATTCTAATTGATAAAAGCGAATATTAAAAATACAGGATACATTAATACCCGGTAAATTATCCGAATTAAAAAGGGTATCTCTTGTTTCACCATCAAACCATAAATAACCCTCCTCATTTTCTTTAAATAAACCAAAGGGAAGGAATTGTTTAGTTCCATTTGTAATGGTTGAACACTCTTCAGCTTCAAGTTGTGAACATTCATATCTACAGGTATTATAACTTGTAACTCCTTCACCGGCATTACAATCTGAAATAGATCTTCCATAAACTGAAGGGAGAGATCCATAACCCTGAAATCCGGACCCCGGGTGCTTTAAGTAGGTAATCCTGTTTAATCTCTTATTTGTAATTGGATTAAATTCTGTATTAGTTCCATAAATTCCAGGCAAAATTTCAAGAGAATCTGCTTTTTCGAAAAAATCATTTATTTTATGAGTCTCCCCATTTACATTACTAAATTCCACATTCAAATCCATAGTTTCCTCTGCTCTCATGGCTGTTACATCGTTATTGCTAAAAGGGAGGCCTTGAATAATAAAATCAGAATTTACATTGCAACTGTATAATGAAGAACTTGAAGGATCTAATTCAAAACCGAAATATTTTGAAAAATAATTATTCAGGGAATCAACCATTGGATGAGAATTAAAAACAATGGTATCCGGAATATAAGTTCGCTGGTAAATATTCAGATTGTTACCTTTTATTAAAATGAATTGGTTGTATTTGAGAAGAGAATCAGTACAATTGCCATCCATTCCAACAAATTGGATACCTGAAGGAATATTAGAAGGTAAAATTGTATCTGTGCTTTTGCCAATAATTGATGACAAAAGGGTTGCAATTTGGGTTCTTGAAGAGATAATGGAATTAATGGATACATTGGAAAAAGTTGAAGTGGCATCTGGGCCATAAGTAGTGACTGATCCGGCAGATTCATTGAGCCGGTTGCTACGGCCGCTTCGGATTATTTCAACATTTATTGGAGAGAGGCTGCTGTTAGAATAAGAACCATATGATAACTTAAGCAATTCAATTTTATTACCTTTCGTATCACCGGCATTGAATAATTCCCCGTTGCTTAGACGAACAAGATCTCCGGAAACAAAATTACTCATTGCCCCACAAACTGTTCCTAATGGGGGTGGAGTTGCCGCGGAAAAAGTAAGCCAGGTTTTTCCGGAAATAAATAATTTTCCCAATATGGCACCGGAACTAATACCGCTTTGAACAAATTTCTTTTCGTTTTTAGCAATCTGACTCAGGTTGTCATATTGCAGTGAAGCGGGGAAAGAATAATTTGTATAAACCCCATTATGTTCTATGTTCATTATTGAAAGGCCATGATATCCATCCGTAGATTTTGTAACAATGGGTTGACCTGTTTCAGGGCTGAAAGCAACATTATTAGTTTCATGTATTACTCCATCCTGGTATTTTTTAACGGATTTTATTACAGCCGGAAAGTTAATTATTTTTGTGGTTGCATGAGTGTATAATTCTGATTCGGTACGGGTGTAGGATGGGAAGGCGGACCCAAATGGAATTACCACCAATGCAAAGACTCCAGCGTCTAAATCAAATTCCATACGGCCTTCATTATTAATATCAGAAACTTTTTTTGATTCAAAAATTAAATCCATTTCCCTACCTAAATGCTTATACTCAATTGAACTGAAAGCTGACATTACCGGGAGCTGTTCCTCCTGACTGAAATAGGAATACTCTTCCGATGAAACCAGCGCGCCTGCAGAGGGTGTTCCGCTAAAAGTAGAAATAGATTTAACCTGCCCATTCATATTGTTTAGACTAAAACAAAATCCTTGCGAAAGCCATGAATTATTTGTGAAGAGATTTACCAACCCACCCGGAATTGGAAGATAATCCTTGTGGGAATCATCAATGCCGGTCATTTCCGCTTTAAAAGGGTGTTCCTTTGCCGTGTTAAATTCCTTTACAGTATATCCTGGATTTGTTTTCCCACTATGGATGCTGGTTACAACAACCCTGGAATATCCAACAGAAGGGGAAGGAAGTATGGATTCCCCCAGCGGACCTTCCGTTTGTTTTTTGTCCCTTCCTGAAATTGCCTTGCCGAAAAAATGCTGTTTGAACCTGTCCATAAAATCCACAAGGATATTTTCTTCTCTAATGGTTCCGGGTTCGTTTGTTGCAACTCCACTCGTAATAATCTTACCTGTTGCATCATCGAAAGTTTTATAAGAATACTCACTACCATAAAGATTTGGATAACCGCTTTCTATTCCGGAGTCATACATCAGCAGGCGCTTTACCCTGATTCCTCCTCCTTTTTTTGCATCCACCACAGGAACCCTTAAATAGGAATTCTCATAATTGAGATTTAAACAGTACTCAAGTTGGTCAGGAAGAACAAAACCTTTGGCAAAGGCTGCAAAATTCATAATTATTTTCAAAGGTTCGTTCTCAACAAAAATGTTGTCATCAGCCGGTTCGCAGCTTCCAAAGGAAAGCTTCCCTGCCCTTTGTGTTTTTACAAAATCTATACATACTTTGCGGGGAACAGAATAGTCAACCAACCCTTTCCCGAGTTTCACCCATAATCCACCCATATCTTTTCCAATTTCTTTTACATGAGAATAGCCTGTAATATATTCGGCATTACAATCCGATAATTCCGGAGAACCTATTCCATTCAGTTTATACAAAAATTTAAAGTATATTCTTTTCTCCCCGTAAACATAAATTTTTTTTATCATTTTTAACATTTCATTCAATTTATTGTCCGCAGGCGAATTTGAGATTCCCAGGTCGGCCAAATTCAAATAAAACTTATTTTGAGCATCATTTGAAATATTCTCCAGAGCAGTTTTGTTTTGTAAATTTACCATAGCATGAGCAAATTTATCCTGCACATAGGCATAATCGTCCTGCTCATATTGAACATGAATTTCGCCACCTGAAGGAAGTTTAATTACTTTAAGTTGCCAGGCAGCAGGATCGAAAAGCATAGTATCCGGATTTTGGTTTACCCAATGTTTCATATTCGTAAAACGCGAGACACCACCTTGCTGGTAATTTCCCCAGGCATCTATATCAAATGGACTGTAATTAGGGTTTTGATAATTCGGTGAATAGTTTTTGTAATTTTCAAATGAATCGTATTTTGCAGGATAATCTGCCTGGGCTGAGGTGGGGTAAAGATATTCAAATTGGTATGGGCTGATTTTGGCGCTAACCACTCCATCGTATTCAAACCACACCTTTTTTAAGGTCAACTTTCCGGATGAGGAATTTGGGACGCCTTGTGCTATACTGAAATCGTATCTGAAATTAATGGCT